>DATLGZ010000219.1:0-1985 GCA_035540235.1 Acidimicrobiales bacterium
TGCGCTTGAGGGCACGCGCCTCTTCAAAGCGGCGGTGGCGACCCTTCTTCACGTCCGTGCTCCCGACTCGAGCTGGTGTGAGGACCCGCGCAGTTTACCCCGAGGCGGGAGGCTCCTCTCCCTCGACCAGCGGAAATGCCGCGGGGCTAGCGTGGCGGCCATGGCCGACGAACTCGACGTGGACGCCCTGATCGAGCGGTTCCGGGCCCGGGCCCGGGCGGTGAAGAGCCGGGGCATGCCGCCCGTCGAGGGGCCCGAGCGGCGCAAGATCATGGAGGCGATGCAACAGGACTACATGGACTTCGCCATGCTGGGCGACGCCACCGGATCGATCGAGGACGGGTGGCTGGTGCTGCGGGTCGACCTGCGCCCACCCGGAACGCGGACCGAGAACGGCGAGGCCGCTACGGGATGATGCGGTTGATGGTCTTGTAGTCGACGCCGGTGAAGCGGGCGATCTCCTCCTCGCGCCGGTTGGGCCCCTCGAAGACCCACTTGCCGAACACGATGTCGGCGCCGTCCATCTTCCAGGTGTCGGCCTCGATGGTCTTGTGCTCGCCGTCGTGCTCGAACTCGTAATAAGGGCGCTGACCGGGCATCGCTCCCAATCTAGCGTTGGAAGGATGAGGGTTCCGTGGTGGCGCGAGGCCGTCTTCTACCAGGTCTACCCCCGCTCCTTCGCCGACTCCGACGGGGACGGGGTGGGCGACCTGGAGGGGATCCGGCGGCACCTCGACCACCTGCGGTGGCTGGGGGTCGACGCCGTCTGGATCTGCCCCTTCTACCCCTCGCCCATGGCCGACTTCGGCTACGACGTGGCCGACTACACCGACGTCGACCCGCTCTTCGGCACCCTCGATGACTTCGACCGCCTCGTCGACGAGGCCCACTCCCGGGGGATACGCGTCCTGGTCGACTGGGTCCCCAACCACACCTCCGACCGCCACCCCTGGTTCCAGGAGAGCCGGTCGTCGCTCCACAGCCCGAAGCGCGACTGGTACGTGTGGCGGGACTCGGGCGGCGGCCCCGGCGGCCGGCCCAACAACTGGAAGGCGGCGTTCGGCGGCGACGCCTGGACGTGGGACGAGGCCACCCGGCAGTGGTACCTCCACCTGTTCCTCCCCGAGCAGCCCGACCTGAACTGGTCCAACCCCGAGGTGGTGCAGGCCATGCACGGGGTGCTGCGGTTCTGGCTCGACCGGGGGGTGGACGGCTTCCGCATCGACGTCGTCCAGGGGCTGGGCAAGGACCACCCCGAGCTGGCCGACGACCCCCCCGGCACGGTGCTGCCCCGGTCGTCGTTCAACGACCACGACAGCGCCCACCCCATCCTGCGGGACATCCGCCGCCTGATCGACTCCTACCCGCAGGAGCCCGTGCTGGTGGGCGAGGTGTACCTCCTCGACACCGCCCAGGTCGTGCAGTACCTGGGGCGGGGCGACGAGCTGCACCTGGCCTTCGACTTCACCTCCCTGTACGCCCCGTGGGAGGCGGCGGCGTGGCGGGCGACGATCGAGCGGGTGGAGAGGGAGCTGGCGCCGGTCGGTGGCTGGCCCACGTGGACCCTCTCCAACCACGACAACGTCCGCCACCGCAGCCGCTACGGGGGCTCGGAGGCGGTGGCACGGGCGGCGGCGGTGCTGCTGCTGGGCCTGCGGGGGACGCCCTTCCTCTACGCCGGCGAGGAGCTGGGGCTGGAGGACGCGCTCGTGCCCGCCGCGCGGGTGGTCGACCCCGGCGGCCGCGACGGCTGCCGGGCCCCCTTCCCGTGGGACGCCTCCCCCGGCCACGGCTGGGCGGTCGAGGACCCGTGGCTGCCGTGGCCGCCCGAAGCGGGCGCCCGCAACGCCGCCACCTTGCGCGACGACCCCGCCTCGATCCTGCACCTCTACCGGCGGCTGATCCAGGCCCGCCGGGCCAGCCCCGCCCTCCGCCGGGGCCAGGTGGTGCTGTCGCCGCCCGCCCCCGGGGTGGTGGCGTGGGAG
>DATLGZ010000220.1:0-3780 GCA_035540235.1 Acidimicrobiales bacterium
GCGTCGGCCGCCGGGGGGGTGAACAGTTGGGGCGTCAGCTTCCAGGGGTCGGCCGGCGCCTGCTGGCGGATCTCGTCGGGGATGGCCCACTCCGCCAGCTGCTCGGCCCAGCGCTGCTCTGCTGCTCCCATGCCGGCGGAAGCTAGCCGCGCCGGCAGGCCCTCCCCGCCCGCCGGGCGGACGCCACCCTCTCGGGCGGCCGGCTCGCCCCGATCAGCCCGAGAACACCTGGGCCACGCCGTGGTACAGCGCCGGGTCGACGGTCTTGACCGTGCCCACCGCCTCCTCCAGCGGGACCAGCACGATCTGGCCGGCCTGGAGGGCCACCATCTGGCCGAACGCCCCGTCGTGCACGGCGTCGATGGCGGCGATGCCGAAGCGGGTGGCGAGGATGCGGTCGAAGGCGGTGGGCGTGCCTCCCCGCTGGATGTGGCCCAGGATCGTCACCCGGGTCTCGAACCCGGTGCGCTTCTCGATCTCCTTGGCCACCACGTTGGCGATGCCGCCCAGCCGCACGTGGCCGAAGGCGTCGAGGGGGGCGTCCTCCTGGACGACGAACGTGCCCTCCTTGAACGTGGCGCCCTCCGCCACCACCACGATCGACGCGTAGCGCCCCCGGTCGTGGCGGGCCCGCAGGCGGTCGGCCACCTCGTCGAGGTCGAACGGCTCCTCGGGCACCAGGATCTCGGCCGCCCCGCCGGCGATGCCGGCCTGGGTGGCGATCCAGCCCGCGTGGCGCCCCATGACCTCCACCACCATCACCCGGTCGTGCGACTCGGCGGTGGTGTGGAGGCGGTCTATGGCGTCGGTGGCGATCTGCACGGCGGTGTCGAAGCCGAACGTGACCTCGGTGGCCGACAGGTCGTTGTCGATCGTCTTGGGCACGCCCACCGCGCTGACGCCCACCCCGCCCAGCCGCTGGGCCACGCCCAGGGTGTCGTCGCCCCCGATGGCGATGAGGGCATCGATCCTCTCGGAGCGCAGCACCTCCAGGGCCTTGTCGGTCCCGCCCTCGACCTTGTAGGGGTTGGTGCGCGACGTGCCCAGGATCGTGCCGCCCCGGGGCAGGATGCCCCGGCACCGCTCCACGTCGAGGGCCATGGTGGCGCCGTCGAGCACGCCCCGCCACCCGTCGAGGAACCCCACCACCTCGTCCCCGTAGTGGCGCTCGCCCTTGCGCACCACCGCCCGGATGACGGCGTTCAGCCCCGGGCAGTCACCTCCACCGGTCAGCAGCCCGATTCTCATGCCCGTCCAACCTAGTGACGCACGGCGCCCACCCGGTCGAGCTCACACGCCCGCAGGCCGGCGATGCGGGCCAGGGCCGACAGCTCCCGCCGCTCCCGGGCCCGGAAGGGCCGGCCCCGCCGGCCCAGGACGACGGCCACGGCCGTGCCCTCCAGCGCCGACCAGGCGGCGTCGTCGGGCCCGCGGTCGCCCGCCGCCACCAGAGCCGACGAGCGGCTGCCGGCCACGAAGGCGGCCAGCCACGCCGCCGGCGGCGGCGACCCCACGGCGGCGGCCACCAACGCCCGCTCTGTGTCGACGGCGGCCGCCCACTCGGCCTCGAAGACCTCATGGGCCCGGGCCACCAGCTCCCCGATGAGCGCCGCCTGGGTGGTCGCGCCGACCAGCACCGCGGCGGTGTCGAGGGCGTCGAGGCGTTGGTCGGCGGGGGCGCCCGGGGCGGGCCGCACGTCCTCCACGTCCACCCCGTCTACCTCGGCGATCTCGCTGACGAGCAGGCCCATCACGGTGGCGTCGGGCAGCTGGACGACGAGCTCGTCGATGGCCCGGCCCCCACCCCGCTCCAGGATCTCGATGCCGACCACGTCGCCTCTCAGCGCGCCGATGCGGCTGGCCACCGCTCCCAGCGCCCCGGGGCGGTCGGGCAGCCACACGCGGACGATGAACGTCTCCATCCCCGCCAAGGTAGGCCCCGGCTGTGAACGGCCGGTTTCAGGAAGACGAAAGGTCGGTCACGCCACCCGGCGCTGGGCGGCGTCGTCGGCGAAGAGCAGGAACTCGCCCACGTCGGCCACCTGGCCCAGCTCCCAGCTCCACCGCCGGAGCACCGGGTCGGCCTCGGCCTCGGCGTTGTACACGAACGGGGCCCGGTAGGGCATGACGGGAACCGAGCCGAACAGGGCGATGAACGAGGGGTACGAGCCCCACCGCCGGCTGGCCACCGGGCCCGCCGGCGTGCACCGGCAGTAGTGCTCGAAGGCGATGTAGCCGGTGGCGTTGCCGTCCTTGCGCTCGACCTCGGCGCTCACCACCTTCTCCAGCTCGATCAGCCGCCCGCAGTTCGAGCAGCAGTAGAGACCCCATTCGGGCTGGACCGGTTCCTGCCGCTTCGCCGCCATGGTCGCTCCTCTGGCCGTGTGGGCTGTGCGCGTGTGCGCGGTGTGATCTGAGACGTATCGGCAGCCGGGGCCGAATGGTTGAGGGGTTGGTCGAGGGGGTGGTCGAGGGTCAGCGGGCCACGCCGGGGTGCACAGCGGCCGCCACCACGTCACCCCACAGGACGGTTACCCGGTCGGCCGCCGTCGTACGCCTGCGAGTGGCCACCGTCACGCCCCCGAAGTCACAGTGACCGCTGAGGTGGTGGACGAACGGCCCGTCCTGGTGGCGCACCACCCGCCCCTCGCCGTCGAGGTGGAGGCGGTGGGACCGGCGCTCGACCGGCCAGCCCTCGGGCACCGTGACGTCCACCACGCCCCCGCCCCGGTCGGCCACCTCCACGCCCGGGGCGGACAGGGCCAGCGGCAGCCCCACCCACGTCCACAGCTGGGCGGCCACGAAGCCCAGCAGCTGGAGGTCGCCGGCCCGGGCCCCGCCGGCGGCGGCGAGGGCAGCCAGGGGCCCGCTCGCCACCTCCGACCCGCCGGCGGCCAGCATCCGGACCTCCCCGCCCGCCACCACGCCCCGTGTGCCCTCCTCGGCCGCCGGCCAGGGCGAGATCATCACCTCGGGCGGGCCCTCCAGGGGCAGGAAGCCGGTGCGGCACCGCACCGAGCGGGACCGCATGCGCCGCACCAGCTGCGCCCCCCCGAGGGAGAAGATCACCATCAGCGAGCCGGCCATGGGAGCGCGGCTACAGCTTGGTGAGCGCCTTGCGCAGGTGGCGGACGGCCTGGGCGATGCGCATCTCGTTCTCGATGAGGGCGAAGCGCACGAACCCGTCCCCCTCCCGGCCGAACCCGATCCCGGGGGCGGCCGCCACCTTGGCCTCCTTGACCAGGAACGAGGCGAACTCCAGCGACCCCATCTCCCGGTAGGGCTCGGGGATGGGGGCCCACACGAACATGGTCGCCTTGGGCCGCTCCACCTGCCAGCCGATGCGGGCGAGGCCGTCGCAGAGGGCGTCGCGGCGGCTCCAGTAGATCTCGTTGACCGCCTTGGGGTAGTCGGAGGCCTCGTTCATGGCCACGATGGCGGCGATCTGGATGGGCTGGAACGTGCCGTAGTCGAGGTAGGACTTGAGCTTGGCCAGGGCGGCCACGATCTCGGCGTTGCCCACCAGGAAGCCGACCCGCCAGCCCGCCATCGAGAACGACTTGGTGAGGGTGTACAGCTCGACGGCCACCTCCTTGGCCCCCGGCACTTGGAGGATGGAGGGGGGCTGGTAGCCGTCGAAGGCGGTGTCGGAGTAGGCGAAGTCGTGCACGAGTATCACCCCGCGCTCGCGGGCGAAGGCCACCATGCGCTCCAGCCACGGCAGCTCCACGCAGGTGGTGGTGGGGTTGTGGGGGAACGACAGCACGATCACCCGGGGGT
>DATLGZ010000221.1:0-3334 GCA_035540235.1 Acidimicrobiales bacterium
TCCCTGGCCTTGGCCCTGCCCCTGCCCTTGTCCCTGGCCTTGCCCCTGCCCTTGTCCCTGCCCCTGTCCCTGGCCTTGGCCCTGCCCCTGGCCGGTGCCGGCGGCGGCGTCGAGGTTGGCGGCGCTGGTGCCCAGAGCGGCCAGGGCGTCGAGGGCGGCTTCCTGGTCGGCCACCGACGCCGACGTGGCCGCCTGGGCCGCCGAAGCCGCTCCCAGGGCGGCGCCGGCGGCGGCCAGGTCGCCGGCCCTCAGGGCATCGGCCGCCTGCTGGAGGGCGCGGGCGGCGTCGGGGGCGCCCGCGGTCTGGGTGGCGGCCAGAGCGGCCAGGCGGTCGGCCAGGGCGGCCCGCTCGGCCCCGTCCAACCGTTCGAGAGCGGAGGCCAGCGCCCGCAGCTGGGAGGCGGCGTCGCCGCTCCCCGCCTGGGGCAGCGGGGTGGCGGCCAGGGTGCGGTCGAGCCCCCGGGCCGCCGCCTTCTGGGCCAGCAGGTCGGGGGAGAGGCGGTCGGCCAGCTGGCGGGCGGCGGAGTCGAGGGCGGCCCGCCCCGCCTCCAGGTTCCCGGCCGAGGCCAGCTCCCGGGCCAGCTCCTCGACCTGGCGGGCCACCGCTTCCCGGCCCGGCGTGGGGGTGTCGCCCCGCAGATCCCCGGCCGCCTGTTGGAGGCGCGCCGCCTCGGCCCGCAGGGCCGCCCGCTCCTCCGCCTGCCGGCGGCGGAGGTCGTCCTGGGCGTTGGCCAGCACGGCCAGCGCCACCGCGGCGGCGGCCAGCCCCCCCACCACCGCCAGCCGGCGGGGGCGCCACCGCAGCGGGACCGCCTCCGCCGCCTGCCTGCCCCGGGCCAGGTCGTCGGCCCGGGCCCGCACCTGCTGGGGCAGCACCGACCCGGCCCCGGCCGGCCGGGACTCCAGCTCCAGGGCGGTGGCGAAGGCGTCGCCGGTGGCCAGCCCTCGGTCGGCGGCCCGGGCCGCCACCGGCAGCGGCACCCGCACCGCCACCGCCCCCAGCCCCACGCCGGCCAGGGCCAAAGCCGCCACCGCCAGCGCCGCCGGCTCGGGCCACGCCCACGGCCGCACCCGCCCCACCAGCACCAGGGCCAGGGCCAGGGCCGCCACCGCGGGAGCGAGCAGCTGGGCGGTGGCCACCAGCCACGCCACCCGCAGCCGCCGCCGCACGCCCGCCAGCAGGGCGTTCACTCCGACCGCCCCCGCACCGGGACGCTCACCCGCCGCACCGCCACCGCCAGCGACAGCGCCGTCAGCGCCGCGAAGGCGACCAGCGAGGCGGCCCAGAAGGGCAGCCCCCACACCTCGGCCCGCCGCTCCCGCGGGACGAACGCCCCCTGGCCCACGACGTCGGGAGGCACGACCCGGATGACCTCGCCACCCGGCGCGGTGGCGAAGGGCGGCACCGGACCAGGGCCGGGCCCGGGCCGGATGACGACGCCCCCCGGCACGTCCACGAACCCGCCGCCGCCGTCGACGAACACCTCCCGGCGCAACAGCTCCTGGATGCCGGTGAACGGCGACGTGAGGTCGACGCCCTGGGACCGCCCCCGCACCACGTCGGCGGTGGCCACGAACGGGTTGAGCACCAAGACGGTGGGCTTGGTGGTCCCCATGAAGTCGTCGTCGAAGGCCCGCTGCGCCCCGTACACCACCACCGTGCCGACCACCAGCACGCCCACCAGCCCGTAGGCGGTGACGGTGGCGGTCTGGGTGCGGCGCACCAGGCTGGAGCAGGCCAGGGCGACGGCGGCGATGGCGACGGCGGCCACCAGCACCATGGCCGTGCCCTTCAGCACCTCGGCCACCGACACGCCGCCCAGGAGGAACGACACGCTGAGGAAGGGCAGGGCGGCCAGCACCAGCAGCACCACGAAGGCGAGGGAGGCCAGCAGCTTGCCCACGACTATGGAGCGGGCGCTCAGCAGCGTGATCTGGAGGGGCACAAGGGTCTGGCGCTCCCGCTCGCCCGCCACCGCCCCGGCGGTGAGGCCGGGGACGATGAAGCAGATCAGCCCCAGCATCACGAACAGCAGCCAGTGGAAGATCGAGCGGCCGGCGGCCGACGCCCGGGCGAACTCGCCGCCGAAGAACAGGTCCTGGGAGCTGGCCACCACGTCGTACACGAGCCGCAGCAGCAACCCGAGCACGACCAGGTACAGCGTGAGCGAGACCCAGGCGGCCCGCCCCCGCAGCCGCTGGCGCAGCTCCCGCTCCAGCACCGGGTTCACCGCCGGCCTCATGGCGCCCCCTCCTCCTCGCCGGTCACCTCGAGGAAGACCTCCTCCAGCCCGCCCGCCTCCCGGAACTCGACGACGGGCAGTCCCTCGGTCGCCACCAGGCGGTGCAGGAGGGCGGCCTGGGCGTCGTCGTCGGCCACCGTGAACCGCCGCTCCTCGCCGCCGGCCAGGCGCACGAGCACGGCCCGGCCGCTCCTGAGGTTCTGGCGCACCCGGCGGGCCTCGCCCGAGGCGACGAGCCGCCCCGACTGCATGATCGCCACGTGGCTGCACATCTCCTCCAGCTCGGCCAGGATGTGCGAGCTCACCACGATGGTCTTGCCCATCGACTGCAGCTCGGCCAGCAGCCCCCGCAGCTCCACCCGGGCCCGGGGGTCGAGGCCGCTGGCGGGCTCGTCGAGGATCAGCACCTCGGGGTCGTGGACCAGGGCCCGGGCCAGCCCCAGCCGCTGCTTCATGCCCCGCGACAGGGTGTCGACCATGGCCTCCCGCTTGCCCTCCAGGCCCACCAGCTCGAGCAGGCCGTCGAGCAGGCCGGGCCACTGGCGGCGGGGGACGCGGTAGGCGGCGGCGAAGAACTCGAGGTACTCGGTGACCCGCAGGTTGTCGTACACGCCCAGCGAGTCGGGCATGTAGCCCAGCAGGCGGCGGACGCCGGCCGGGTCGCGCGCCGGGTCGTGCCCGCCCACGTCCACCCAGCCCGAGGTGGGGGCCAGGATGGAGGCCAGGATCGAGAAGGTCGTGCTCTTGCCCGCCCCGTTGGGGCCGATGAGGCCGAAGATGCTGCCCGCCGGCACCTCCAGGTCGAGCTTGTCGACCGCCACCAACGGGCCGAACCGCTTGGTGAGGGCCGACGTGCGCACCGCCACCGGGGCGTCGGCATCCACCGCCGCCACCGCGGCCGCCGCCGCCGTCACGCCGCCTCCCGCAGCACGATCCCGGCGTCCCCCACGAAGGGGGGCACGCCCGAGGGGGCCCGCACGTACACGACCCCGTCCCGCACCGCCCCCGCCGGCAGGGCGGCGTCGGCCACCGGGCCGCCGGGCCCGATGGGCGGGCCGATGGGCGCCGGGCGGACGGGGATGGGGCACGGG
>DATLGZ010000222.1:0-7828 GCA_035540235.1 Acidimicrobiales bacterium
GATCAGGGTTACGCCCTGGCCCTGGCCGGCCGCTTCCGCGACCGGCTGAAGCTGGGCGAGGGCGAGCACCGGGCCGACGTGGTGGCGGGCTGCGTCGCGGTGGCCATGCGCCGGGCGGGGATGTTCGGGCGGGCGCCGGTGGTGTTCGACCTGGAGCTGGGCTTCGGCCTGTTCGGCTACCTCGACGACGCCCCCGCCGACCTGGTGGCATGGCGGCGCCCCGCCTTCGCCGGCGCCTCTCACGACTACTGGGACCAGCGGGCCATCGTCGACGGCATCCCCGAGGCCACCCTGCGCATGAGCCCGGCCGACGTGCGGGGCCGGCTCGGGGAGTGGCGCAGCCTGGTCGGGGCGGCCGGCTGACCCCAGCTCCCGAGCGGCTCTCCCTGCCGGCCGGCGGGCTGCGCTTCGACGCCCTGGCCGCCGGGCCCGAGGACGGGCCGCTGGTGCTGCTGCTCCACGGGTTCCCCCAGTCGTCCCACCAGTGGCGGAACCAGCTGCCCGTGCTGGCCGCCGCCGGCTTCCGGGCCGTCGCCCCCGACCAGCGGGGCTACTCGCCAGAGGCGAGGCCCGAGGGGGTGGCCGCCTACCACGTCGACCGGCTGGTGGAGGACGTGCTGGCCCTGGCCGACGCCCTGGGGGCCGGGCCCTTCCACCTGGTGGGCCACGACTGGGGCGCGATCGTGGCGTGGGTGGCGGCCGCCCGCCACGGCGGGCGGCTCCGCTCGCTCACCGCTGTGTCGACCCCCCACCCGCTGGCCATGGCCGAGGCTCTCGGCTCGCCCACCGGTGACCAGGCCCGGCGGTCGGCCTACGTGAACCTGTTCCGCCTGCCCAAGGTGCCCGAGCGGCTGCTGCTGGCGGGCGAGGGAGGCGGCCTGCGCAAGCTGTTCTGGAACACCGGCTACACGGACCGGGAGGCGGTGGAGGAGTACGTGCGGCTGCTGGACGGGCCGGCGGCGGTGACGGCCGCCCTCAACTGGTACCGGGCCGTCGACCTGGGGACGCTGGCCGGGGTGGGCCCGGTGGAGGTGCCCACCCTCTACGTGTGGAGCACCGACGACCCCGCCCTGGGGCGGGAGGCGGCCGAGCGCACGGCGGCCTACGTGCGGGGGCGCTACCGGTTCGTGGAGCTGGCCGGCGTGAGCCACTGGGTACCCGAGGATTCGCCCGCCGACCTCAACGTCGAGCTGCTGGCCCACCTGGGAGCGGCCGGGGCGTAGCCACCCCGTGGAACCTCAGCCCCGCTCGAGCGTGGCGACCAGCGGGTCGCCGGCGGCAGCGGCCAGGCGGTCGAGGGCGGTGGGGTCGCCCTTGAGGTGGCGGTCGAGGAAGGCGACGATCGACTCGACGACTATCCGGGCGTCGGCCCGCTGGGTCTCGCCGCTGAAGGGCGGCGTGTGCTCGCCCCCGTGGATGGTCAGGAGGTACTTGGGGGAGCGCATCTGCTCGAACAGCCGCCGCCCCTCGGCATACGGCGCCCGGGTGTCGGCGTCGCCGTGGACCACGAGGGCGGGCACGCCCGGTGGCGGGAACGCTTCGCCGGGGTAGGCGGGGCGGGCGCTGGCCAACAGCACCGCGGCCTGCACCCGGTCGTCGAGGCAGCAGGTGTTGAACACGAAGCCGAGGGTGATGCCGCCGCCCATCGAGTGGCCCATCGCCGCCACCCTCCTCGAGTCGACGAGGCCGGCCAGCGGGTGGGTGGGATCGGCGCTGGTGGTGAGCACCTGGGAGATCACGAAGCGGGCGTCGGCGGGCCGGGACGTGGGATCGCCGGTCTGGCCCCCGTAGTTGGGGGCCGCCACCACGTAGCCGGCGGAGGCGACCCGGGTAAGCAGGTTGGAGTACGACGTGCCCGTGGTGCCGCCGCCGTGGGAGAAGAGCACGAGGGGGAGCGGCCCCCGGGCGGTGGCCGGGGGCGCCCCCTCGGCCGCCACCTGGCCGTCGCCCGACGCCGCCGGGTAGTAGACGGTCGTCACCAGCGACCGGCCGGCGCTGGCCGGGTCGGCGCCCGACTCGGTGAAGGTGAACGTCTCGGTGCGGAAGCCCACCGGGGAGCGGGCCTCAGAGGCGGCGGAGGCGGGGCCGCCCGCCTCCTTGGAGCCGCCGCCGCAGGACGCGGCCGCCACCGCCAGCAGGGCCAGGCCGGCGGCGCGGCAGCGGAAGATCCTCACCGCCGGCAACCTACCGGGAGGGGTGGCGGGGCGCATAGGTTCGGTCGGGTGAGCGCCCCTCGCCCCGAACGGCCGTCGATGCCCGACTACGGCGTGGACACGCCCGACTGGCCTGAACGGCGCCGCCTGGCGCTTGCCCGACCGCCGGGACTCCTCCAGCAGGCCCTCCAGCTCGGCGACCCGGGCGTCCCGTACGGCCAGCGCCTCGGCCAGCCCCCGTCCTCCCGGGTTCGTATCGAACTCCTGTTCGATTACGGAACCGGTATACGCCTCACAGAAGCGACATGCAAGACCTCAGCGACGAGATGCCGATAATGCGTTGCGGGCGACGGAAACAGGGCTAGGAGCGGGCTCGTTGGTTACTTCGTAGACGCCCGGGAACCCGGTGTAGAGAACGATCTTGTTCCACTTGGAGGTGCCGGGGGGCATGTGGCACACGGTGATGACGAGGCCGATCGTGGCGGCCAGCTTGGCCAGCTCGACCTTGAAGGCGCGGGAGCGGTAGCCGTTCGAGCCGCCGGCGTCGGCGGTGATCATGAGGCGGGTGGCCTCCCCTCTGCCGCGTAGACCTCGCTTACGGTGCCCGCCTGGAGGCGTTAGGCGCGACCCTTGCGTCATTGCGCGAGTGCCGTACCCATCTGCCCTACCCCGTCATGGTGTACTGCAGGATGCCGGCGCACGAAGAGGCGGGGGGTGGCGGCGACCTGCAGGGTGACGGTCAGCCCGAGTGGGTGAAGCCGCCCTGGGCGTCGGCGAGGGCGGTCATGAGGGTGAGGGGGTCGGAGAAGCTGGTGCCGGGGTGGGGTCGGACCCCGCGAAGGCTCCCGGCGCGCCGGAGGTGAGGATCCCGGTGGCGCCCGGCTCAGGGGCGATGGAGGCACCAAAGAGGTAGGTCAGGCCCCCGAAGGCCACCACCGCCGAGCCGTTGACGATGGAGGTGGCGGCCACCATGGCGCTCCCACGGTTGAAGTAGAACACGGGGATCTTAGGCTGGCGTCCGTAAGTGGGCACGTCGTGGAAGACGCAACCCGATCACTATCATACGCGTTCGATCGCGACGGCCTCACCGAACAGATCGATCGCATCTGCATCGGTCGCTGTCAGCTTCATCTGTTGGGTCCAGGTTGTTCCTGAACGAACGAACACATAGGCCGTACCAGCGTTGGTATCGGCCATTGCGACCATCACTCCGAAGAGAAGATGTCCTCTGCCCCCAGGTCCACCGATGTGAGCCTCGCCTGCTGCGACCAAATTCCGCCGGAACGAACGAAGATATGTGGGGAGCCGGCCGCCGTTGCTCGATCATTATCGAGGTACGAACCGAAGACCGCAGTTTCTTTCCAGAGACCGTGACGGAGTACCCAAAGAAGTCATCGGAAGCCCCGACGGGGAGCCGGCCAGCGCCCCGTCGAGGGCGTCGATCTCGTCGGCCGCGTCGTTCGACCACGGTGTGCCGCGGCGCAGAGCCCCGCCAGCGTCGCGCCGCTCTCTCGTCGATCTCGGCAGCGATGCGCTCGTAGACAAGACTCGTACACTCCCGGTGTGGATCGTGCTTCGTGAGTTGGTCCGCTCGTCGAAGGAACGACACTGTGGCGGCCTTGCACCACCGGATGGAATGCCACCCAAATATGGAGACCGTGCAGGGATTCACGAGTGATCGGCCTAACCTAACGCACAGTGTCCCGAGACACCTTTCTCATTGGGTGATCGTTGGTGCCCTACATGTTCGCCCGCTTGGCACGCACCAACCACCTGGGTTCGATAATTAGCAGCGCCACACATGACGGAGCGCGTTCAATTCCCGAGGGTTGGGATCTCGCCAAAGTGGTTTCCGGGACTGGTACCGGATCACTCAGGTCAGGTCAGGGATCGTGTTATATCAGCATCCCGATAATCACAACATCGTCTTCAACGACCTTCGGGGCCGAGGTGTGGCCGAGGCCGGGCATCGACCCTGAGCACGCGATACCCTTTCCGGGAGATCACCCGGCTCGTCGGCCACCCGGACGAAAGGAGCCACTCATGGAGCGAGTCGGCCCCCAGGTTCCGTTGAACGACGAAGTAGGCAGTGCCCGATGGATGAGCCACATTCATGTCGGGAGCCCCACTTTTATGCTTCAAGGGATTCGATGGCGTCGAGCCTGAATCGAACCTATAGAGAGCGTGAATCCTCCAAATACAAGTAGGGCTCCCCCTAGAATAGCTACGCCATCAATGGGGTCACTATGAAAAGCGGCCCACGTGAGTGCCATCCCGCCCCCGGAAGCGCAGACGGCTATACCACCAAGGTAGACGCCCCGCACCAAGCTAATCATGCGTGGCTGCTCATTCGCACCCAGCATTAGTCGCCCAGCGGCTATAAATGAGACGGTACTCAGGATGCTAGCAACCAGCGCGAGGACTAGCGGCCAAGAACGAGCAACGGTGCCAGTTACCGTGACAACACCGGAGGTACCGAGAACAAGTAGGGCGATAATCATGGCGCGCCCACGCTTCGGTATCATCAGTATCGTGACGGGCCGACGGGCCCCGTGAAGTCGAGATCGTGGAGGGCACCGTACGCACCGGCAATGCAGCTACCGGCAACTATCGTGCAGGATGAACTGCTCCGGCCACAGTTAGCCCGGTTACCCCACATCCTACGAGGGCCTGGGTGGGCTTGTCGACGAAGTATGGCCTCGCACTATCACCGATTGTTTGGAACACGGCATTGGGACGACTCGGCTGGTCATAGCGTCTGCCCTTCTCAATGAAGTCGTAGAAGATCGAACTGCTCTTGTTGTAGTAGGCCACCCGATAGTGCTCGCAGACCGGGCTGGCAAATAGAACGTCGTCGTAGACAGGACCCCGGTAGAAGCACGGTGCATCGAGCTCCTGCGGCAGTGCCCGTTGCTTGAGCCCACTCAGGTCGAACCCGTTGATCGGGTCTCCGCTCACGTAGTCATACGCGTTGGCCGACCCCCCCTCCACGGGAAGGCACGGGTCTGACGCCATCTGTCGTAGCGGGAGGCCGAAGACGGGGCGTGACCTGGGGCGACGGAGCCGTTCGGGCCTGACGCGGTGGGCCCGACAGCGGTCGCGGCGCGGACGCGTGTTTCCGCCGAGCGGGAGGTCGAGCCGGGTGCGACCCAGGGTGGAGGGGAGGGTCGCCGACACGGGACCAGTGTGGCCCGGCCCGCCGGCGATCGCCCCGCCGTCCTCCTATCGCCGCCGGCAGCTGCCCTCAGCGCTGCCGCTCCGGCGCAGCCGCACCACCGCGTCGGCGGGGATCGTGAACTTGAACGGCAGCTATCGGACAACCTCACCCGTGGACCGGTCGATTTCAAACCATCAACGGCGTCGTTCCGCCAGAAGCCCAAGCCCTACCGCGACGGTCGAAAAGACGGCAGCGCCTGTCAGAACAAGCCATAGTGGCACCCCCCTCTCACGGCCCTTGAACAGATATGCGACGAGACCGAGGACAATAGTGGCAAAGGTGATCCGTTTAAGTACTAGCACTCGGACCTCCGGGCCCTAGAATCGGATATCCAGACGGAAGCCAGTTCGCTATATATTGGTACATATCGCATCGACTAATGTGGCGCCACCGCCGACAGGAAAGGCAAACCTGCCCAGCACCTGGGCAGCTGTGTCACTAATTGCAGTCGTCTTGGCGGCCGTCTCAATTGCATCCGCATACCTCCCAGAACCCGTTTGCAGGGCGGCGCGCGCGTAGTCGCCATAGCCAAAAAGTCTACTCAGGTGGGAGATTCCTGACGGGCAGCTCAAGTACTTGGGAGGCTTCCTGGGATTGAAACCAATCCCGTATTCACTCAGATCACCAGCTCGCAGTTGAGTCCGAAATCGGTTGCAGAAAGATGTACCGGATATATCCCCTCCTGCCGCATCTGGCCCACTGCAGTCGGCGAGGAGCCGAGCCAGCCGATCCAGCTCTTCCGCCCGGAGGGGCCGCTGCTTCTTGGTCCCCGTAAGATCAAGGTTATTCATCGGGTCTCCTGACACGTAGTCGTAGGCGTTGGCCGACCCGCCCTCCACGGGATCGACCGACAGGAACCGGCCCAGGCTCGGGACATACGGCCTCGCACCCATCTCGATGGTGGCAATGCCGGCGGCGTGCTCGAGGGGCCGCATGTGGGAGCCGAGCCAGCCGTAGTCCATGTCAGCGGTCGAGTTCTCGGGGATGCCGGCGAGGGCTTGGCCGTAGGGGTCGTAGCTCCGCGTCGGGCCGGTCTTCGCCCCCGAGGCGTTGGCCGACACGAGGATGTCGCCGTGGGCGTTGGGGTAGTCCCAGGTCTCGCCGGCGTTGCGGGTGACCGTCACGCCCCCCACCAGGCCGACGTGGCGGTCGATGAGGGCGTTCTGGTTCGTCATGGTGAACGACGGGGAGTCGCCGGGACCGGTGTGGCCGTAGCGGACGACGGAGGAGCCCTCGGTGCGCTCGACGATGCGCCCGGTGGCGTCCCGCTTGTACGACACCGTGGCGCCGCCGGCGACCTGGGTCCTCATGTGGCGGTCTGCCCCGTCCCAGAAGTGCGTCTGGGCGCCGAGGACCTTGGTGTTGCCCCGGGCGTCGTAGGTGGGGGCCGCCGCCGCCGGGTCGCTGCTGGAGACGAGGCGGTCGGCCCGGTCGTAGCAGTACGTGGTCTGTACCCCGTCCTTGGTCATGGTCGAGCGGTTGCCGTTGCGGCCCGCGGTGGGCGCCAGCGTGCACTCGCTGCGGTCGCCGAAGCCGTAGGTGTAGGTGTGGTCCTGGGCCGCCTCCGTGTCGCGCACCCGGGCGGTGGTGAGCCGCCCCGCCCCGTCGTAGACGAAGTTGTGCGAGCCCGGATGGCAGAAGGGGACATCCACCCCAGGGTAGGGGTCCACGCCGTCGACCCTCTGGTCGACCACCCGGCCGTCCTGTGAGTAGCAGACCTCGTCCGAGGCCAGCAGCGCGCCGGCGGGGTCGGTCCAGACCAGCTTGGTCACCCGCCCGGCCCCGTCGCGGGGCAGGGGCTCGGCCGCCGACGCCAGCTTGGTGCCGTTGCCGTTGTAGCCCACCCACCTCAGCTCGCCCGTGGCGGTGTCGTGGTGGGGCGTGGCCATGACGGGACCCGGGTCGGCGGCGGCCGGGTTGTTGGCCCACCGTTGGGGGCCGAGGCGGCCGCTGTCCTCGTAGTCCCAGTCGAGGCGGCCCACCGGGCCGCGGGTGGTGCGCAGCCGCCCGGCCTGGTCGTAGCTGTACGTCGTCTCCTGGAGCCAGACGTCGCGGTAGGCGACGATGCGCCCGAGTAGGTCGACCGTCGCGACGATCGTGCCCTGGGGGTTGTTGGGGATGTTCTGGGACGGGTCGGAGACGCTCATCACCCGGGGGTCGCCGCCCACGGCGTGGTTGTAGCTCACGGTGCGGGCCGGCTGGCCGTCCCAGGCGGGGAAGGTCTGGGACTCGACGCGGCCACGGTCGTCGTAGGCGGTGCACGACCACCCGCCGCCGCCGGCGACGTGGGTGCCCGCCACCCGCCCGGCGCCGTCGTAGGCGTGCTCCACCACCCGGGCGGCCTGGGGCCCGGAGCCGTCGGGGTCCACGCCGGTCACCTTCTTCAGCCGCCCTCCCTGCTTGACCAGGAGGGCGTCGGCGCACACCAGGCCCACCTCGGTGCCGCCGTAGTAGGCGT
>DATLGZ010000223.1:0-2836 GCA_035540235.1 Acidimicrobiales bacterium
GGCCAAGCCCCACCCCCGCCCTGCCGCCCTTCGTGGGCCGCGACGGGGAGCGCGAGGCTCTCGAAGTCGCCTTCGCCGCCGCCGCCGCCGGGCGCGGTCGGGTGGCGCTCGTCGCCGGTGAGCCGGGCATCGGCAAGACCCGCCTGAACGAGGTGGTCGCCGAGGAGGTGGCAGGTCGTGGTGGCCTGGTGGCATGGGGGCGGTGCCACCAGGACGACGTCGCCCCCGCCTTCTGGCCGTGGGTGGAGGTCATCGCGTCGCTGATGCGCGACGACCCCGACGCCGTCCGGGCCGCGCTGGCGGGCCGGGCGGCGCAGATCAGCCAGATCGTTCCCGCGGTGAAGGACCTCTTCGACGGCGACCTGGACCCCCTGCCGGTACTCGACGCCGACACGGCACGCGCCCATCTCTGCCAGGCGGTCGGGCAGTTCGTGCGCGCCCTCTCCGGCCACCGGCCGCTGCTGCTCGTCATCGACGACCTGCACTGGGCCGACAGCCCGTCCCTCGAGGTGCTGCAGCTCATCGCGCCCCAGGTGCGGGAGGCCCGGGCCCTGATCGTGTGCACCTACCGAGAGGTCGAGGCGAAGGCGTCCCTGCCCGTAGTCGCCACCCTCTCCCGCCTCGGGCGCCTGCCCGAGGTCACGAGGATCCGCCTGCACGGCCTGAGCCAACGCGAGGTGGGAAGGCTCGTCGATGCGTCGGCGCTCGTGGCCGTGGACGAGGACGTCGCCCAGGTGATCCATTCCCGCACCGAGGGCAACCCGTTCTTCGTGAGGGAGCTGGTCGCCCTGCTCCGGCCGGGCGACACGAGCCTCGTCACCACCGACATCCCCGCCGGCGTCCGGGAGACCATCGACCTGCACCTGGCCAAGGTCTCCCACGAGGTGCAGGAGGCGCTGGTGGTCGGCGCCCTCATCGGGCGTGACTTCCGCCTCGCCACCGTGGCGGCGGCGCGGCAGCAGGATACCGACCACGCCCTCGAGCAGCTCGAAGCGGCGCTCTCGTCGGGCCTGCTCATCGAGGGCGGCGAGTTGGGCGCCTACCGGTTCTCCCACAGCCTCGTCCGGGAGACCATCGCCTCCGGGCTCACCGGCGTCCGCCGGGCGCGGCTCCACCGCGACATCGGCCACGCCCTGGAGGCGCTCAACCCCGACGCACCGCCCTACGTCGAGCTCGCCCGCCACTTCCTCGAGGCGGCCGGCGGCGGGTGGGACGAGAAGGCGTACACCTACGCGCTCCGCCTGGCGGAGTCGGCCCACGCCGGGCTCGCCTACGAGCAGGCGGAGGAGCAGCTGCGCAACGCCCTGGCCCTGGCCACGCGGCTGCCTCCCGGGCCCGAGCGCTGGCGGCGCGAGCTCGACACCCAGCAGCGCCTGGGGGCGTTGCTCAGCTTCACCCGCGGCTACCACACCCAGGTGGTGGTGGAGGTGTGGGAGGCGGTGCGGGAGGCGGGCCGCCTCCTGGGCGACACGGGCGAGGTGTTCGCCGCCACCCTGGGTCAGGCCCGGGCGGCGCGCGGCCAGGGCCAGCTGGTGCTGGCCCACCATCTGGGCGAGGAGCTGCTGTCGCTCAGCGAGGCCACCTCGGACGCCGAGATCGCCATCGCCGGCCATGAGTGCTGCGGCGTCGGCTCGTACTACCAGGGCCACCTGCGGGCCGCTGCCGGGCACTTCGGGATGGCGGTGGCCCTCGGGGAGGGCACCGAGGTGCGCCTCGGGCGCGACGCCCCGCCCATCGACACCGTCGCCTACGCCACCGCCTACCTTGCCGCCACGAACCTGTTCCTCGGGGTCGACCCCGGCGAGTGCCTGGCCCTCAGCGAGAAGGCGGTCCTGCGGGCACGCGCCTCGGGCCGGCCCCTGGCCGAGGGGCTGATGCAGATCCTCCGCATGCTCCTGTTCTCCCTGGAGCGGGACCTGGAGGCGACGGGGGCCCTGGCCGAGGAGATCCTCGACTCCTCGGAGAAGAACAGCATGCCCTTCATCGGCATGATCGCCCGAGCGTTCCTGTGGAGGGCGCGTGCCTACGAAGGCGACGCCGGGGCGGCGGCCGAGGAGGTGGCCCGGGCTGTGCGCGAGCTGGGGGCCACCGGCTGGCGCCTGGGGTGGACGAAGTTCATGCTCCTCCTGGGGGAGAGCCTGCTCCGGGCCGGCCAGCACGAGCGGGCGCTGCAGATGGTCGACGCCGGCTTGGCGGAGACGACCTCACGGTCGGAGCACGTGTACGAGCCCGCCCTCCTGTGCCTGAAGGCCGACATCCTCCTCGCCAACGGGGCCCCGCCCCACGCGGCTGAGCAGCTGGTCCGGCGCGGGCGCGCCATCGCCGAGGCCCAGGAGTGCGTCTTCCTGGTACGCCAGGCCGAGGAGGCGCTGGCCGCCCTTGCTGCCCGCTAGCCCTCCGCTAGCCCCGGCTCCGCAATCCCACGGTGCGCATTAGCCGCGCGTTGGCGGCGCATTAGCGGCCGGGCGCATCGTGACGGAGCCCAGGGAAGGTCGGCGGGCGGGGTGAAGCGCCCTCACGACGGACGTCCGCCTGACCTAGCCGCCCCGTGACGGCGCTCACCCACCCAGCTGGACCCCCAGGAAGAGGGCGGCCAGGGCGCTGACCGCGCTCAGCGCTCCGAAGGCGGCCAGGCGTGGCCGCCGGGGGCGGACGATGGGCGAGTCAGGTCGCTCAGGCCCGCCCGGCGCGGCGGCGCCGGGCCCGGCGCAGGCCGATGGCGGCCAGGGCGGCGACCCCGGCTCCCACCGCGGCACGTCCGACCGGCACGAGGCGGGCGGCGCCGCCTCCGGTCGAGGGGGCGGCGGCGGGGCCAGGGGCCGACGCGGCCCCGCGC
>DATLGZ010000224.1:0-1665 GCA_035540235.1 Acidimicrobiales bacterium
CTGGTGGCGGTGGGGCTGCAGAGCCTGCTGCGGGGCTTCGGGATCGCCCTGCCCTCGACCGACACCCAGTTCCTGCCCCGAACGGTGATCGCCGCCTTCGTGGTGGGCGTGGGCGTCACGCTGGTGGCGGCGATCGGGCCCGCCCGGCGAGCGGGGCGGGTGCCCCCCATGGCCGCCCTGCGCGACGAGACGGCGAGCCAGGCCCCCGAGTCGCTGCGGCGGCGGTCGGTGATCGGTGCGGTCATCACCGGCCTGGGGGCGGTGGCTCTGTTCGTGGGGCTGTTCGGCGCCATGGACAACGGCCTGCCCATGGTCGGCCTGGGTGCGGGTCTCACCTTCCTGGGCGTCGCCGTCCTCAGCCCGCTGGTCGCCCGGCCGCTGGCCGCCGCCATCGGCTCACCCCTCGCCCGCATCGCCGGGGCGGCGGGGCGGCTCGGCCGCCAGAACGCCATGCGCAACCCCCGCCGCACGGCCGCCACCGCGTCGGCCCTCATGATCGGGCTGGGGCTGGTGGGCACGGTGAGCGTGATGGCCGCCTCCATCAGCGAGTCGACCACCCGGATCTTCGAGCGCTCGCTGTCGGCCGACTACACCGTCAGCACCGAGCAGTTCATCCCGACCATCAGCCCCGAGGTGGCGGAGCGGCTGTCCCAGCTGCCCGAGCTGGCGGCGGTGTCGGGCATCAAGAACGGCCCCTTCCGCATCGGCGACTCGACCAAGTACGCCACCGGGGTCGACCCCGCTTCGGTGCGTGAGGTCCTGAACCTGGAGATGCGGGCCGGCGACTTCGCCACCCTGGCCCGGGGCGAGATGCTGATCTCCGAGGACGCGGCCCGGGACGAGGGGCTGGCGGTGGGCGACGTCCTGCGGGCCACCTTCGCCCGCACCGGGACGCAGGAGCTGCGCATAGGCGGGACCTACGCCCGCAACCAGCTCCTCGGGTCGTACCTGGTGGCGGCCGCCGTGTTCGAGGCCAACTACACCGAGGCGCTCGACTTCGTGGTGCTGGCCCGGGCGGCGGCGGGCGTGCCGGCGGTGGCGTCGCGGGCGGCCGTCGAACGGGTGACCGACGACTACCCGAACGTGACCGTCCGCGACCAGGCCGAGACCGTGCAGCGGCAGCGGGACGAGGTGAACCAGCTGCTCGGGCTGGTGTCGGCCCTCCTCGGCCTCGCCCTGATCATCGCCTTCTTCGGGATCGTGAACACGCTGGCCCTGTCGGTGTTCGAGCGGACGCGGGAGCTGGGCCTGCTGCGAGCCGTCGGCATGTCCCGCCGCCAGGTCCGCTCGATGGTGCGGGGCGAGTCGGTGATCACGTCCGTGCTGGGCGCGGTGCTGGGCCTGGCCATCGGGCTCGTTTTCGGTTGGGCCCTGGTCACGGCTCTCGCCGACGAGGGGATCGACGACCTCGTGATCCCCGCCGGCCAGCTCCTCCTCTACGTGGCGGTGGCGGCCCTCGCCGGCGTGCTGGCCGCCGTCGGCCCCGCCCGCCGCGCCGCCCGCCTCGACGTGCTCGCCGCCATCAGCAACGAGTAGCCCCCGCGTTAGAACGGCGGCGCCGCTCCGTGGCCCGGAGGCCCCTTACAGCACGGCGGTCCAGGCCAGGGCCCAGACGAGGGCGACCAGCAGGCCCGTCACCGCCGCGACCAGGACGGGGGTGAGAAC
>DATLGZ010000225.1:0-16074 GCA_035540235.1 Acidimicrobiales bacterium
CCGCCGACGCAGCCTCTCGGAGAGGTGCAGCCTCCGGGCGATCTCCAGGGCACCGGCTCCGGCGTTGGCGGGCGCCGAGGTCATGGGATCCGGCCCGGTCGGCACCTCGGGCTCCACGTCGCCGGCCGCTCGGGCTCCACGTCGACGTCGACGATGCCTGACCACCCCATGTCGGCCTCCGCGGTCGCGCCGTTCATGCGGGCCGGATCTCGATGGTCGCGTCCTGCGCCTCGACGCCCAGGACCAGGGCGTCGTCACCGGCACCGGCCCCCCAGAACTCCGGCTCCCACCGTTTGCCCTCGCTGTCGTAGCCGTGCAGCGCCGCCGCCCACTGCGCGGCCGCGGCTCTGGCCACGGCCTCGGCGTCGGCGCCCGGAACTACCGCCAGCTTCACCCGCAGCACCGGCCGGAACTCGATGACGTGGGTGGGGGGAGGATCGTCCCGGCCCTCGCCGCTGTCCCACCACGGCGCCAGCGCGCTCAACGCGCCACCTCGCCCGGGCGCCGGCCCAACACGTCCACCGGGCCGATCGGCCCGCCCAGGCGCCAGAAGACGGGAGCGAACGGCCCGCGCTGGGCCAGGTGGTCGAGCGTCGTCACCGAGACCCCGAGCTCGTCGACGAGGTTCACCAGTCCCGAGTCCCGCCGGGCCATCTCGAGCAGGGAGTGCAGGCGGCGCTCGAGGATGGGCTGGGGGCGCCCGCACAGGACCACGAGGACCTTGGGGAAGCGGGGATAGTGCGCTCGCCAGCCGGTGGCCGACTCGCCGGTCTCCTTGGGCCGGAAGTGGTAGAGGCGGGCGTAGTTGGTCAGCTTGGACGCCACCTCCCGCACCGACATGGTGCCCCGGTCGACCTCCAGGAAGCGGCACAGGAAGATCTCGCCGTCGGGCTCGTGCACCGTGTAGTCCAGCACCGCGTCGGCGATGAGCAGCTCGGGCTTGCGGCCCTCGGTGATGGGATGGCACGTCTCGTGGCGCCAGCCGTTGGCGTCGAAGTCGTCGCTGCGCCGGCGGGCCGCCACCAGGAAGGCGATGCCCACGTCGTTGACGGCCAGGGTGTGGCTCTGCAGCGGCCCCCGGGCCCGCTCGGGGGTCACCCGGTAGGGGCGGGTGGATACTCCCGCCCCCTCCACGGCCTCGGCGCCGAGGGCGGTCACGAACCACGCCGTCTCCCGGGTCCCAGAGACCCCGACGCGCTCCACGTATCCGCCCTCGGCCAGGCGGGCCAGGGTCTTGCGCACGCCTCGGGCCGTGCCCGCCGGCGCGTGGATGGCCCGGATCTGGCTGGTGGAGAGCAGCCGGTGGCGGTACAGGCTGGTCAGCACGTCGTTGCCCACGGGTGACAGGGCGACGCAGCGATCGGGCATGGCCACGGTCATTCCGCCCTCCAGTTGCGGACCCGGTCGGGCTTGGGGCCCCGCCCCAGGGCGACCACGCCGTCGGGCAGGTCGCCGTCGGCCATCTCGCCGACGGGCGCCGGGCGCTGGAGGCGCCGGTCCTGCAGGTAGGTGAGGATCCGCTCATCCAGGGTGTCGAGGTCGGCGAGGACCTCCGCCACCGGCCGCCGGCGCATCGTCTGGTCGATGGCCCGCTCCATCTCGGCCACGGCCTCGGGCCGGGCGATGTCCCCCCACGCCTCCTCGAGCGGCAGACCCCGGACGAGGAAGGGAGGAGTCACCTGCCCCCCCAGGGTGGCCGAGACCAGGAAGTGGTACTGGGGCAGCCGGGTGATGGTGGTGGGCTCCACCAGGCCGGCCCACTCCTTGGCCAGCACCGCGGCCGACTCGTGGCTCACCACCGTCGACATCAGGTGGGAGCGGTTGGTCAACAGTGCGGTGAGGGTGACCTTGGTCAGCGACGTGGGCTGTTGGACCATGGCGTGGAGGCGCAGCCCGAACTTGCGGCCCTCCCGCAGCATCCGGGCCACCAGCTCCGAGGCCTGGCCCCGATCGGCGATCTGCAGCTCGTCGAGGAAGGCGTGGAAGACCTTGCGCCGCTCAGCGGGCACGTCGCGCCGGGACAGGGTGACCCGGAACAGCTCGAAGAGGAAGAGGGCGTGGATGAGGTTCTCCTTGTCCCCCACCCCGCCCGGGCACAGCAGGACGATCTTGCCGGTGTCCATGGCGTCGCGGAGGTCGAAGGTCGACCGGCTCTGACCGAACAGCGAGGCCACGCTGCGGCTGGCCCGCAGCCGGTCCAGGGCGTTGGTCACCACCGTGAGGCTCTCGCCGGCGAGCTTGCCGTAGCGGGTCGTCCAGAACGAGCGGCTGGTGGCCGACAGGAACGGCAGTACCTCCCGCCGCCAGTCGTCATTGGCCAGGATGGTGGTGATCTGGAACATGGTCGGGGCCAGGTCGGCCGGCAGCTGCAGGGCGAGCTCGCACAGCGACTGGGTGGCCTGGCCCACCAGGTTGAGGGCCCGGGTGTTGCGGTCGGACCAGTCCATCTGGGCCGCGAAGGCCGAGGCCACGCTGGCCACCTTGGACTCGATGTCGGCGGCGGTGAGCCCCTCCATCGACAGCGGGTTCCATCCGGCCTGAAGCTGGTCGGTGCCCCGGGAGAGGTTGACCTCCAGGACCCGGTCGCCCAGGTCGGTGAGATAGGGCGCCACCCGCTCCAGGGCATCGCCGTGGGGGTCGTTGTACAGGACCCCGTAGCCCAGGCGGGCCAGGGCCACCAGCTTCACGAGGGCGGCCTCGGTCTTGCCGAAGCCGCTGCGGCCCAGGATGGCCTCGAACAGCGTGTCGGCCAGGGGCAGTCCCACGGTCCGCTCCCCCTCCCGGCCCTGCACCACCCCAAGCGGCAGCAGCTGCGCCGTCCGGGAGTACGTCGGAAGGTCGTTGGGGGGTGGAGGGACCACCCCTCCCGAGCGCACCACGTTGGGCACCTTGCAGTGGGCGCTGGGCGGCTTGAGCAGCCCCGCCACCTCGCCGGCGGTGACCAGGGCCTCGGCCGCCGGTCGGAACAGTCCCCGCTGCGCCCGGTCGTCGAAGCGCCGCCGCCGGCCGGGGACGTCGACGCCGACGAAGACCAGGCCCAGTACGTTGCGGCCCACCACCCGGAAGTAGTTCTGGTCGGCGAACTGCTCGAAGCAGGCGATGAGGGCATGCAGGTGCGCCTCGGCCCGCCCCTCGATCTCCGAGCACGACCACACCAGCACCTGCAGGGCGAACAGCGGCTCGGTCGAGGAGAGCTTCTCCAGCTGGCGCCGGGTCTCAGCTCGGTCCTCGAGCAGCTCCAGGCTGCCCGCCGGCGCCAGCGCCGGGGTCCGCCGCTGGGGCCGGTGCGCCCCCATGCCGTCCTCGAGCACCGCTTCGGACAGCTCGGCCAGCCAGGCCGGGCCCTGGCCCCCCCGGGCCGACCGGCGCTCCTTCTCCACCGCCCGCCGCAGCCGCCGCCTCCGCTGGGCCGGCGTCACCGGCATGAGGTCGACGATCACCTCGGCCCGCTCGCCCAGGTCCTCCCGCACCCCGCCGAGCACCCGTGCAAAGGGGGCCAGCGGGTCAGGACGCAGTGTCAACCGCCGCAGCGACTCGCTGCTGTCGAGGGCCAGCGTCAGCTCGGCCCGGGCCACATGAAGCTGCTCCGCCTTGGCCATCACCGCTCCTCCCCCGCCGGCGACACAGAAGCGGCCGTCGAACGACCGTCGTCGGACGGACCAGGCCGGCGACGCAGGGAAGAGAGAGAACCAGCCTTCGGCTTGGGAGCACGAGGCCGATCGGAACGATCAGGACCGGGTGGAAACAGACCAGGCACGGCTTCGGGTGGACGAAGGTCGACCTGATCGAAGCCGGCGTTGCGAAGAATGGAGAGAGAACGACGAGGACCCTCTAGGAGCTGAACAACCCTGCCCCCCGCGACCGCGACCAGGCGGAGTCGGATGGCATCGGTACGTCCTGCTCCCAGCCGCCGCACCACGCGACGCGTACGCGACAGCCCTGCTGCGAAGCGCAGGATCTCATCAGCCGACGGGTCGAACGATTCCGTCGGAATCACCGCGAACCTCACCCTGCTCGCCAGCTCACGACGCATCTGCAGTCGACTGGCCACCACCGCGACCACGACCAGTGCCGCGACCACCGCGAGGATCAGCACCCCGCGCTCTTGAAGGAAGTGGAGCGCCTTCGGCGCACTGTCTGTCAGCCCTGACGCCACCGACTGGTGGATCGCCGCCGACGTACCGAGACACCGACCCGGAACGGTGTCCGCGACCGTCGATGACAGGGACGATGCCAGCGCCACAGCGGTCAGCAGCACCGCTGGTCACCCACAGACTCGGACCTCAGAACAGACTTACCTTCATCCTCACTACTTGTCGTCTCACTCCCGCGACCGTCATATGACTGGTGAACTGGGCTGATGCCCCCCAGGGCCGCGAGGGCCCGGGCCACCAGGGGGAACCGCCTCCGGCCCCCGAACGGAACCGCAACGGAACCGACGGATCCCGACCGCTCGGCGTTTTGCGGGGACACGCGACGGTGGGGCCGGACGGTCCCCGCCACTGTCGCCAGTGCGGCGAACCCTCCCTCTCGAGCCTCCGAGGCCAGCCGGTCCCGCTGGCGCCAGTCCTGGCGGACCATGGCGGTGTGAGCGGCGACCATGGTCGTGACCACCGTCGCCACCGACGCCGCAAAAATGGTGGTCAGGAGCTGGCGTCCTTCATACAGCGGCTGGCTCATGAGACGCCGCCGTGGCGAACAGCCCGTAGTCCCATTGGTCCTCCCTCCCAGGGCCCGGTTCGATTCGGGCTCTCAGTCATCTAATGGGGTCGGTGGTGGCCGAACGCGACACGGCGGTGGAAATTTCTCCTGCCCCGCCGCTACAGGGCCGCCGCCTCCGGAGGCCGGTAGAGGATCCGGTAGGCCGCCGGGTCCTGACCCTGGGCCCGGATGAAGTCCAGGGCCTCGGCCTTGTAGCGCCGCAGCTGCCCCTCGTACTGGGCCAGTTGGTCGGCGTCGTTGAGCACCGCGAACAGCCTGATGCTCAGCTCCAGGCGCCCGTCCACCACCCGGTAGTCGATGGCGTAGTGGGGGGTCTGGTGGGGCAAGGCGCCCGCCAGCGGCTGCTCACGCTCAAGACGGTCGGTGAGCTGGCGGCCCTGGGCGAAGGGAGCCGTCGTCGATGACGTCGACCACGGAGCAGGCAGCCTCCCCGGCGTGGAGCTCGTCCCCGTCGACGAGGGCCCGGCCTCGGCGGGGGCGCTGGTCGTCGCCACCGCAATGCCCCGTGGCGGGCCAACCTTGGCCTGGTCCGGATCCTGGTCACTTCCCGCCGTGGTGCCTCTTCCCGCCATGGTGCCCACGGCGAGCAGGACCACGCCGGCGACGACGAGGGCGACGATGCTGCGCGCCCTCATGCCGCCCGCTCCGCGGCGGCCTCGGCGCGCATCCGCCCCCACCCCACGACGTAGCCGTCGGCCACCCCGTAGTTGCGTCGTCCCACCTCGTTGGAGGTGTTGCCCTCGATGGTGTGGATCACGTCGTCGCCGGCGTTCTCGGGCGTCCCGGCGTCGTCGAGGCGCTCCACGATGCCGGTGTGCTCCTCGTCGCCGAAGACGATCACGTCGCCGGGGCGGGGTTTGTCCCCCGTGCCCCGGGCATGCCAGATGCCGTTCTGTTCGAGCCAGGCCCGCAGCCCGATGACCCCCGGCAGCCGCCAGCCCCCGTCGACGCCGCCCGAGAAGGGATGCCCGGCCTCCCGGTAGACCCAGCTGACGAAGTCGGCGCACCACGCCTCGCCCGCCGAGGAGCCCAGGAACTTCTGGATCTGCTCACCGCAGTTGCACCCGTCGGGCACCTCACGCAGCCCCAGCTGCTCCTGGGCGATGCGCACGAGCTCGACGTCGCTCAGGCCGGCGCACCCGTCGGCCGAGCCCCCGCCCAGCCGCAGGAACATCGTCCAGCCGCCGTAGCGGGCGTACTCGGTGCGCCCGGCCAGCGGCTCGCCCGGGATGGACGGCCACACCATGTCGGTATGAGCGCCGTCGGCCTGGTTCATCACATACGGCGACACGTCCCAGCTCGCCCCCGCCCGCTTGTAGATGGAGCCCCGGTTGTAGGCCAGCAGCGCCGCCTTCACGTCGTCGGGCGGGCTGGATGCGCTGAGCTCGACGCCGTAGACGGAGCTGGCCATGGCCTTGAGGTGCTCAGCCGCCCGCTCGAGGCTGTCGAGCTTGGAGGTGGTGGTCGTCGAGGGGTTGTCGGGGTTGGTGGAGCCGATGGGCTCGCCGGAGAGGGCGGAGCGGCTGGGATCGTTGTTGTTCTCCCGGTAGTCCACCGCCGCCAGCAGCGTCCACGGCACCCCCTTGGCCGAGCCGGCCTGCTCGTAGGTCGCCTTGAGGGCGTTGATGGCCTCGAGCGTCCCGGGAGCCAGGTCGGCCGAGGTGGGCACGGGGCGCCCGCGCCCGCAGCCCCGGCGCCGTTCCTCGGGCGGAGGCCCGAGCGAGGTGAACAGGACCACGGCCCCCACCAGGGCCACCACCGGAGAGGCCAGCAGGCCAGCGACGACCCAGGGCACCCAGGACCGGGCCTCCTCCTGGGCGGGCCCGACGAAGCGGCTGGCGGTGCGCTGGGCCGCTGCCTTCCCGGCCGCAGTGGCCACCTTCTTGGCCCCGGCGGCGACGACGGGGGCTGGCACTCAGCTCACCGCCGGGGCCCGGGCGGCGGGGACGGGGGCTTGGGCGGCCGGCGGGTCGGCCCGGGCTTGGGCGGCTGAGCGCGGGGCGGCTGCTGGCGCCTGGGCGGCTGCTGGCGGGTCGGATCGTCGCTTCGCCCAGATCCTCCTGTGCCGTTGGGCCGGGGCCCGGGCCCCGGCGGCCGAGCCGTTCCGTTGCCGGCCCCGCGGCCCCTCCGGGGCGGCGGGGCCGGCGGTCGGGCCGTCGTTTCCCGCGGCGGGCGCGGCCTGGTGGTGGTGGCCGGCCCGCCGCCCGGCGCCGGCGCTGCGCTCCCCCGCCGCTGGGCCATCAGAGTCACGCCCATGCGGGCGTCGGTGGCCAGGTCCCGGGTGCCGCCCCAGGCCCGCCGGGCCCCCCGCACTGGAGCGCCGAGGCCCTGGCGGTACTCCCGGGCGAACTCCGCGCCCTGGCCCTTGGCCCGCTCGGTGGCCTCGCCGAGGCGCTCCTTCACCTCGGCGTACTTGGCCGTCGTGGCCCGGGCCGCACGGGGCAGGTAGACGGGGGCGCCGACGGTGGAGGCGAAGGCCAGCTTCGTCGCCTTGGTGGCCACCTTGCCGGTACCCATGGCCAGCCGACCGCCTCGGCTGTGGTGCAGGCGTGACTGCAGCGCCCGGGCCGCCCGCGGCGAGTGGCCACCACCACCACCAGATCCCCCCGCCGCCGCAGCCGCCGCGGGGTCGGGTCGGGCTCCGTTGGCGGCGGCACCCGAGCCCCGGCCCGGGCCGCCCGTCGGGGCTGCGGAGGCCGCGCCAGGCGACGGTGACCCGGCTGCCGCGCCGGCCGCGGCACCGGCGGTGGCCGCTCCGTTGGCGCCCGCCCCTGAGCCGGACCACGAGGCCCGGCTGTGCTGGTTGCGGACGATGGCCCGGTGGGCCTGGGCGGCGCGGTGGCGGGCCATGGTGCCGCCGACGTCGCGCTGGAGGTAGCGCATCTTGTCCACGACCTCATCCGCGCCGAAGCCGATGGCGGCGCCGGCGGCCGCCGGGCCCAGCCAGTTGCTGCGGCCGCTCCCCCCCACCCTGGCGTTCTCCATGCGCTGGGTGACGTTGGTCACCGCCCGCCGCCCGGCGGCCATCAGCTTCTTGCGCTTGAACAGGGCGACGATGACCACGATGTCGACGACGAGCATCTGCACGATCAGGGCCTCGCCGCTGGTCTCGGCCAGGAGGGCGGTCAGGCCCACCAGGAACAGCGAGAGGAACACCGCCGTCATCACCACCGCGGCCAGGCAGCGGGCCCAGCCCGCCACCCATCGCCACATGAGCTGGCGGCCGCCACCGGGCAGGACCCCGGAGATGAGTCCGAAGGGGCTCACGGCGATGGCCACCACGACGCCGATCTGGGCGCCGACGAGGGCCACGGCGATGAGCACCATCATCACGGCCACGAACACGGTGCCCAGGGCCACCAGCACCGCCGCGCCGAGGCGGTCGGGGCTGGGGTCGTGGTTGAACTTCGCCTCCTCCTCACACCCCGCCGCCTTCATGGCGTCGCGGGGCTCGTCCTTGGAGCCCCAGGGCCCGGTGGCCACGATGGCGTCGTAGATGCCCCGGCACGGGTCCCCCTCGGGGATGGTTCGTCCCCAGTCGATGAGCTGGTGGGGCGTCTCGACGAAGGCCCGGTGGATGTCGGCCGCCACGGGGGCGACCACGTTTTCGGGGTTGACCGGGCGGCTGGGATTGGCGGCGGTGGTGACCGAGGCGATCTCGAAGGACAGCTGCGAGGTTCGGTCGAGGGCCTCGAGCAGGAAGGTCCCCGGATAGGCGAACACCGTGGCCGCCGCCGCCGCCACGGTGACCGACACGAAAAACTCGCCGCCGCCGCGGGCTAGCCGGCCACGCATGGCGTGCCAGCCGCCGTAGGCCGCGGCCAGGGTCAGGAAGAAGTACTCGAGCCCGAGGCGGTCGACGACCTGGGACTGGTAGGCGTCGGCTGCGGACTGGGCCGGGTCGGCCAGACGGCGGGCGAAGCCGAACCCCAGGGCCCAGTTCACGATCCACAGCGCCACCCGCACGAACCACCGGGCGGTGCCGAACGCGGTCTCGGTCAGGAAGCCGAGGATCTTGCGGCTGAAGTGGTTCCAGGCGCCCTCGTCGTAGCCGATGTCGTAGTGACTGGTCGGGTAGGGACCGGGCTCCTCGCCGGGAACGATCTTCTCCATCAGCGTGGAGCAGGCCCGGTCGCCGCGGCTGTCCTCGTTCCTGCCCTCGCCTCCCGGTGGCGTCGGCGCCGTGGGGTCGCAGCCGGTCGTGAGACCGCCGCCCCCGCCGTCGGGCGGGGCGGTTTGGGCGCCGACGGGACGGACCTGTCCAGGCGGCGCCAGCAGGAACATCGGCACGCACAGCGCCACGGCGACGATCCCCAGCCGCCGGCGGCGACTCCTGGGGGCGGCGGGCACGCTCAGCCCCAGCGGGCGGCCTTGGCCGTCGCCGACAGCTCGGCGGCGCCCAGCTCCTCCTCGAGCTCGTCGAAGAGGTCGGCCTCCTCCTCGATCCGCCCGGGGGGCCGGTCCTTGTCGGCTCGCCCGCTATCGGGTGTGGTGTCGAAGGCGGTGTGCAGCTCGGGGAAGGGGGCGGGCAGGACCTGGACCAGGCCGATGCGCTTGCGCAGATCCCGAAGCAGGCACTGGCCGTCCTCGAGGGGCCCGGTCAGCAGCTGCAGCGTCGACTCCGAGGGCTCCATGGCCAGGAACTCCAAGGCGGCGGCGGCCGAGGAGCGGTCCTCCTGGCGGAAGACCATGCGGGTGCCCAGGAGCTCCACCAGGCCACCCTCTTTGGCCCCGAGGTCGGAGGGCTGCTGGGACAGGATCCACACCGCGGCGTTGTGCTTGCGGCCGTCCTTGAGCATCTCCTTGGCCAGCTGGCGGCCCTGGAGGTTGGCGGTCAGGTGCCAGACCTCGTCGAGCTTCACCGCCGCGAAGCGGCTGCGGTCGGCGAAGGCCACCGAGCGGGCCACCGCCGCCACCAGGTACAGCAGGGCCTGGCTGATGATCTGCTCGGGCAGCATCTGGCGTGACAGGTAGCGGCTCTCGACCACCTCCTTGTCGGGCAGCGACAGGCCCGGCATGTGGAACACCAGGTAGTCGGCGTCGAGGCGCAGCGGCCGGCGGTCGCCGAAGGCGACATGGGCCAGGTCGGCCCGGGCCACGTTGGCCAGCCGCTGGTAGAGGTCCTCGGCCTTGGGGTTGCGGGCCGCCTCGGTGCCCAGGGCGTCGATCACATGGGCCAGGCAGGCGTCCTCCCGACCCGCCGCGGCCCGTACCGCGTCGCCCAGGATGGCGCCCTCCACCTCGAGGGGCGACGTCCCGCTGAGCAGGGTGAGGAAGCCGATGGTGTAGCGGATCCGCTCCTCGCCCGGGAACGCCCGCAACGGGTCGAGGCACACGTCGGCATCGGCGCCGAGCTGCACGACCTGGGCGTGGCCGGGCACCACCTCGGCGAAGCGCACGTACTCGGCCATGGGCGTGCGGTCGAGGGCCACCACCTGGCCCCCCCGGGCCAGGGTGTCCCAGGCGATGCGCTTGATGGCATAGGACTTGCCGCCGCCCAGGGCCCCGAACATGCCGATGGAGCCGGAGCGGTTGATGGAGGGGCCGTAGGCGGCGTCGAAGAGCACCGGGGCATGGGTGCCGCCGTCGAGGCTGATGGCGAACAGCGACCCCCGAGGGTCGCCCACCTCACATCCGGCCCACGGCGCACAGGCGCTCACCGCGCTGACCAGGCTGAACTGGGTGTAGTCCTTGGCCACCGTGGGCAGCGGGGAGCCGGGCAGCATGGCGCCGAACAGCGCCAGCTGGCCTCCCGTCGGCCGGGGCAGGCCGTACTCGTTGGCTTCGTAGCTCGAGCGCAGCTGGTCGGCCCGGCCCTCCAGCTCGGCCAGGGTCCGGGCCCACACCACGAACACGAAGGTGGTCTCCAGCTCGGGCTCGGCCGGGTTGGCCGCCAGCTGGGCCCGCTCGTCGTCGATGGCCTCCATGGCCGCGGCCAGGGTGGGAGGCGGGCCCGCCGTCTCCCCGTCGTACTCGTCGAACTGGCCCCGCAGCTGGCGGGCCTGGCGCTTGGTGCGGGCCTGGGCATCGGCGTTGGCGATGGGACGGATGCGGGCGCACCAGTCCACCGGGAAGCTCATGACGTCGGCCCGGTGGAGGGCCTCGCCGCCGTCGGGGTAGGTGAACACCGCCGGCATGTCCGCCACCACCAGGAAGGTCTGGTATGCCACGCCCTGCTCGGTCTCGACCCGGAGGTAGCGCCGGTGGCGGTTGGGGCGGTCGGCGTCGTCGCTGTCACCGCCCTCCTTGAACACGGCGTCGCCCAGGGGGGTGAGGCTCGGCCCCCGCAGCACCGCGTCGGGCCCCCTGCCCCGGGAGCGAAGGCGCGGCTCCCAGGAGTCGTCGTAGGAGAGATCGGCGATCCCCCGGGCCGCGGCCCGGGCATAGAGCCACCGCAGCTCACCGGCGGTGGCCGGGCGCACCCGGTCCTTGCCCAGGAACTTCGCCAGCTTGGCGCTGAGCTGGTCGGCCTGGGTCTGGCGGTCCATCACCTCCTGACGACGGATGGGTGCGGGAGGCAGCCCGAAGCTGGCTCCCAGCTGGGCCTTGGCCGCGTCGAGGGAGGCCTTGAGCGCACCGCCGGTGCTGCGGTTGGGCAGCTGCACGGCCAGCCAGTGCGATCGCCGCCACAGCTCGACGTCGCCCAGGTTGTCGAGGGCCTCGGTGGCCACCTCGACCCAGGCCGGATGGCGATCGAGGTCGACGCCTTCGACCATGGCCTCCACCACCCCCGCCGGGTCGATCGGCTCGCACACCGACAGCAGCATCGACTCGGTGCCCAGGCTCATCAGCGCGGCCCGGGTGCGGTCGTGGAGCTCGATCTTCTCCCGGGTGGCCAGGAACGGGTACGTCTTGGCCTCGACCCGCCACAGCGCCCACACCGTGCCGGTGGTGGTCCACACCAGCTGGCCGGCCAGGAAGCGGGCCGGGTAGCCGGCCACCTCAGCGCCTTCCGGCTCGGCGGCCGAGGCGCTCGTTGGCCACGTTCAGCCCCTGGGCGCCGACGAAGATGCTGCCTCCGAAGCGCGAGCAACGGCCGGTGCGGTAGGCCTTGCCGTGCAGAGTGCCCTGCCGCGGCCGTATGAGGTAGCTGGCGGCGCCCGCGGCCATGCGCACCGGCGAGCGTCCCTCCATGCGGAGGTGGCGCACGGCCCAGCACAGGAAGATCGGCCCTCCGCCGACGATGAGGGTGTTGAACGACCCGGGCAGGAACGCCCACAGCTGGCGGGTGTTGAGCAGGAGGGCGAAGGAGCCCAACAACACCCCGAGCTGGGTGGGCGTCAGCGGCCAGGGCAGGGTCCACCCGCCGATCACGCCGATGACGTTGGGGTGGCGCCGGGCGCGGGTGTAGACGCGGCAGACGACGTGGCCGTCGGGCTCCACCGAGAGCTCAGGCCTCGGCGCCGGCGAAGGACGCGACCACGTCGGCCGGCGCCGTCGGGAAGGGCACCTCGACGACGGCCGGGGGCCGCATGCCGGTCTCGAACTCCCCGCCCACCTTGTCCTTGAACCATTCGGGGCTCGACACGGCGAAGAGGACGAGGCCGCCCAGGATGGCGGCCACGAAGGTCTTGATCAGGCTCTTGGTGGCCACGTAGGTGAGCACGAAGATCACCACCGCGGCCAGGGCCGCACCCTCCTGGGTGAGGCCCATGAGGTCGGCGATCTTGTTGCTGGCCCAGTCGATGCCGGCGCCGGCGAGCATGGCGGTGGCGATGAGGGTGGTCATGGTCTGGCTGTCCTTTCTTGGTTTGGTGATCTGGTGGTGGCCGCCGACGACGTGGTGGTGGCGCGCGCGCCTCGCGCCGGGGTGGTGGCCGGGGCGCCGATCGACGGCCCGGCCGGGTCGGTGGCGCTTACCGCCGGGCCCTGAAGCGGCGGACCGGGGAGGAGGCGGGCCACCTCCCAGCGACCTGAGCGCTCGGCGAGCTCGAGGCTGTAATGCAGGATCTGCACCCGCCCGGCGCTGTCGGTGGCCCGCACCGCGGCCAGCACCTCCTTCGCCGCCGGCGGGCCGACGACGTCGTGGACGGCCAGGTCGGTCACCTTCACGGCCACGAAGGGCGGAGGGCTCACGGCCCGCAGTGCGGCGTCGGGGGCCATGTAGCGCACGAGCTCCCCGTCGCCGGCCAGGAAGGCCGCAGCAAAGCGCTCCACCGCACCGGCCACCGGGTCGCCGGGGCGCACCCGCTCGAGGGACCCGACCTCGAGGGGCGGAACTCCGAGCGTGGCCGGCGGCGGGACCTCGCCGGGCAGGCTGGTGGCCACGTAGGCAGCGACGTCCGCGCCGGCGACGCCGACTTGGTAGAAGCGGGTCCCGGCCCGCCGGTAGCCGCTGCCCTCGGGGATCAGGACCTCGGCGGCCACGGTCACCGACCAATACCGCCGGGCCACTTCCTTGGCGTCCACGGTGGCGGTGCGGGCCACGTACAGCGAGCCGGGAATCACGTCGCGCAACTGCACGGTGCCGGGATAGAAGGCCCGCAGCCGCGCCTCATCACCCTCCCCCGACTCAAGGAAGGTCGAGACGTAGAGCTCGGCGAAGCCCTCCGGGCCCACCGTCGGCGCCGGCACCTTGATCCTGGCCGGGCCCGTGGCCTTGGGGCGGGTGATGAACGATCCGCAGCCGGCGAGGGCGGCGGCGGCCACCAGGGCCCAGAGCCCGAAGGTGGCGAGGCGGGTCAGGCTTTCCGCCGACGCGCCGGCGAGGAGCCCCGCCTTGGCGGCCGGCGCCTCCTCGACCGCATCGCCCCCGCCCCGGCGCAGCTTCACCGCTCCTCTCCCACCGCGGCGGCCGCCTCGGGCCGGGTTCGGAGCCGGCCGCTCACCGACTCATAGGCGCGCACGGTCTCCATGCCCTTCTCCAGAAAGCGCGCCAGGTCGACGAGCAGCTCCCGGTCGAACAGCTCGCCGGAGTCGATGGTCTCCTCCACCACCGCGGCCAGGCGGGCAAAAGAGCGCTTGACCGCAGCCCGCAGCTCGTCGTCGCTGAGCTCCGCGGCCGTGCGCCGGTCCGGCACCGGCACGCTCTCGAGCACGCCGTGCCAGGGCGCCGGTCGCAGGAGCGCGGTGACGACGTCGCCTCTCGGGGGCTCGGCCACCAGCATCGAGCCCTCCCCCAGGCGCAGCCACGGGCGGTCGTCGGCGACGCCGGCCGCGGTGACCCGGCTGAGGCAGCCCGCCCGCAGCGACGACGGCATCCACGTCCCCGCCGCCACCGCCTCGATCGCCATGGGGGCGGGCTCCCAATAGACCTTGCCGTGGCGCTCGTCGACCCACCGCCAGGCCCAGTAGACAGACGCGCTGACCAGGACCATGGGCAGGGCCGCCTGGGCCAGGGCGGCCACGCCCCACCAGCCGAAGGCGAGGGTGAGGCACAGCACGCCACCGGCCACCGCGCCGACGGTGGGGCCCGGGGCCAGGCGCATCCCGAACGCCTTGACCATCTCCGTGGCGGGCAGAGGATCGGCCTGGGGATCGAGTGGCTTAGTTGGCATGGCCGGCCTCCGGGGTCGGGGCCAGCCGGGTCCCGGGGCTCCTCCATGGAGACCGCCGGGCCCGGCTGACCGGGTGGGGGGCTTACAACCAGCTAATGGGTGTGCTGGGAGGCCAAACGCGACAACGAGGCCGAAGTTTTTTTCGTGAAGGTCAGGCGGCGGAGGCCGCGGCGGCCAGCGCCGCCTCGGCCCGCAGCCGGCGCCGGCGGATGGTCTGGGGGTGTTCGCCGCTGGTTGCGCTGAGCACGGCGACGGGCACGTCGTCCACGCGGGTGAGGCGGATCAGCTCCGCGTCGGCGGCGCTCAGGTGGCCGTGGGTCATGGCCCAGCACAGGAGCTCGTCGCACTCCAACTCGGCGCGTTCGTGCTCATAGGAGGGCACGTCGTCTGGGTCGATGTCCTCGATGCTCACCTGTAGCTCCTGGCGGCGGGCCCGGGCCGCCCGATCGCGCACGCGCTTGCCCACATCCAGCAGGATGCAGGGGGCGAGGCAGCGCCGGGGGGCGCCGACCGGCAATGCCCGGATCCGGTCGAAGAGATCGGCGACGACCGACGCCGCCAGCTCCGAGGCGCTCTCCGCGCTCCAGCGGTAGCGCGACACCAACGCTTTCGCACCGGGCAGGAGCAGCTGGAGCAGCGCTCGGGCCGCCATCTCGTCGGTGGCCGCCCGGGCGCCGACGGAGCCGAGCACTTCATCGCGAGCGACCACGTCGACGGTGCGGCACTCGACGAAGGACACGAGCTCGCCCATGCACCTGAAGCGGGCCAGTATCTCGTCCTCGCTCCCCCACCGGCGCAGCGCCGTCGCCGCCGGCGCGGATTCCACGAGAATCGCCCACTCCCGGTCCAGCAGGTTGATGATTGTGCCCGCTGTCTCCGTCGGTCCCATCTGCTTCGCCCCTCCCGATTGGCCTTCGGGGGAGGACGATCCAGGGGGGGCCTCAACGGGGATCTCAGCGGGGGCCTGTCAGAGAGCCTCGTATCTCGGAGAAAAGCGCATCCTTCATGCCGGTGAGAGTCGGGGTGAGAGTTCGCCGCCTCAACGCTGGTCTGTCACCTCGTCATTCCCAGCCACGCCCGCGAGGACGGCGACGGTTGCGCCGGCGGCGAGAAGGGGGTCGGGCGGTACCAACTGCGGTGGCCTCTTGACGAAGACCAGGTGCGGCGCGCTTCAGAACGGGCCCGGGGCTGCCTTACCCCAGGCGCCACCACGCCGATCCGTGAGCGCGGCCCGACTGTCACGCTGACGCCGTCGAGGACGACGAACGCCCCGTGCGCCGGGTGATGTCGATGGCCACGAGGGTGGCGTCGGGGGACGGCATGGGGATCGAACCTACGGGATCGGAGGCCGCCGCGACCTGCCGTGCCGTCCGCTCCGCCACGATTGAGTCGTGAACGGCCGGCGGCTTCCCCTTGTCGGCCGGTGCGCCCTGGGCGGAGCCGTGGGATTCCTCGCCGCCACGGTGGCGGCTCCGTTCGTCGTGGGGCTGCTCGCCGGCACCGAGGACTTCCCGAGCTCGGCGCTCGACCCCCGCACATTCCTCATGGGCGGGCTTGTCGGCACGGTGGCCACCGCGGGGCTGGCGTGGGCGCTGGACGGAACGGTGCGCCGGGCGCTCATGGCAGTCCAGGGCATCGTCGGGTTCTGCATCGCCGCCGTCCTCGTCGTGGCCCACCGGGACCAGGGTCTCCTCAACCTGCCCCTCGCCGGGGCCACCGTCGGCGCCGCCCTCGCGCTTGGGGCGCCAGCGGGTGTGCCGTTGGGGGCGGTCGTCGGCGCCAGCACCTTCACCATGGCCGCCGTGTTCGTCGGTGCCGGCGCCTGGCACCCGGCCCTCGGCGTCGTGGGCGCCCT
>DATLGZ010000226.1:0-8189 GCA_035540235.1 Acidimicrobiales bacterium
CCGGCCAGTTGCCGCGCCGGCGGGGCTGGGGGACCCCGCCGGCAGCGGCGGGCGTGGTCCGCAGGACCCGGGTGCCCGCCGCCGCTACCAACCCTGTGTTGCGGAGCCGGCCAGTTGCCGCGCCGGCGGGGCTGGGGGACCCCGCCGGCAGCGGCGGGCGTGGTCCGCAGGACCCGGGTGCCCGCCGCCGCTACCAACCCTGTGCTGCGGAGCCGGCCAGTTGCCGCGCCGGCGGGGCTAGGGGACCCCGCCGGCAGCGGCGGGCGTGGTCCGCAGGACCCGGGTGCCCGCCGCCGCTACCAACCCTGTGTTGCGGTGCCGGCCAGTTGCCGCGCCGGCGGGGCTGGGGACCCCGCCGGCAGCGGCGGGCGTGGTCCGCAGGACCCGGGTGCCCGCCGCCGGCACGAACCCAGTGCCTCGGAGCCGGCCAGTTGCCGCGCCGGCGGGGCTGGGGACCCCGCCGGCAGCGGCGGGCGTGGTCCGCAGGACCCGGGTGCCCGCCGCAACAATTCAGTGAGAGCATGGGCAACGTGATCTTCGACGGCTTCTCGCAGCAGCTCCCCGACATCGACCCGTCCGAGACCGCCGAGTGGCTGGACTCGCTCGACTCGGTGATCGACGCTCGGGGGCGCGGTCGTGCCCGCTTCCTGCTCATGAAACTGCTCGAGCGTTCCCGCCAGCTCGGCGTCGGCATCCCCGCCGCCGTGTCCACCCCCTACATCAACTCGATCCCGCCCGAGCTGGAGCCGTGGTTCCCGGGCGACGAGTACATGGAGCGGCGGATCCGGGCCTACATCCGCTGGAACGCGGCGGTCATGGTCACCCGGGCCAACACCCGGGCGTCGGGCATCGGCGGCCACCTCGCCACCTACGCCTCCTCGGCCGCCCTCTACGAGGTGGGGTTCAACCACTTCTTCCGGGGCAAGGACGACGGCCAGTCCGGCGACCAGGTCTACTTCCAGGGCCACGCCGCCCCCGGCATCTACGCCCGGGCCTTCCTCGAGGGCCGCCTCAGCGAGGAGCAGCTCGACAACTTCCGCCAGGAGGTGGGCGGCCGGGGCCTGTCGAGCTACCCCCACCCCCGGCTGATGCCCGAATTCTGGGAGTTCCCCACCGTCTCCATGGGCCTCGGCCCCATCGCCGCCATCTACCAGGCCCGCTTCAACCGCTACCTACTCAACCGCCGCATCGCCGACACCAGCCGGTCGCGGGTGTGGTGCTTCGTGGGCGACGGCGAGTGCGACGAGCCCGAGACCCTCGGGGCCCTGAGCCTGGCCAGCCGCGAGCAGCTCGACAACCTGATCTTCGTCGTGAACTGCAACCTCCAGCGCCTCGACGGGCCGGTGCGGGGCAACGGCAAGGTCATCCAGGAGCTGGAGGCGGTGTTCCGGGGGGCGGGCTGGAACGTCATCAAGGTCATCTGGGGCTCGAAGTGGGACGAGCTGCTGGCCCGCGACGTCGACGGCGTGCTGCTCAACAAGATGAACTCGACGCTCGACGGCGAGTACCAGAAGTACTCGGTCGAGTCGGGGGCGTACATCCGCGAGAACTTCTTCGGCCCCGACCCCCGCCTGCGGGCCATGGTCGAGCACCTCTCCGACGACGAGCTGCGCAACCTCCCGCGCGGCGGCCACGACTACCGCAAGCTCTACGCCGCCTACAAGGTCGCCACCGAGCACCAGGGCACGCCCACCGCCATCCTGGCCAAGACCATCAAGGGGTGGGCGCTCGGCCCCGACTTCGAGGCCCGCAACGCCACGCACCAGATCAAGAAGATGTCGAAGAAGGAGCTGCTCGCCTTCCGCGACCGGCTGTACCTCCACGACCAGGTGCCCGACGAGGCCCTCGACGCCGACACGCCCCCGTACTACCGGCCCGACGAAGGGTCGCCCGAGTACGAGTACATGATGGAGCGGCGGCGGGCCATGGGCGGGCCCCTGCCGAAGCGGGTGGTGAACCCCAAGCCCATGCCGCTGCCCGAGGGCGGCGTGTTCGACGGGCTCAAGCAGGGCTCGGGCAACCGCGAGTTCTCCACCACCATGGCCTTCGCCAACCTGTTGCGGGGCCTGCTGCGCGAGAAGGGGATGGGCGCCCGGGTGGTGCCCATCATCCCCGACGAGGCCCGCACCTTCGGCATGGACAGCCTTTTCCCGGAGGTCAAGATCTACGCTCCCTTCGGCCAGCTCTACGAGCCGGTCGACGCCCACCTGATGCTCTCCTACAAGGAGGCCAAGGAGGGCCAGATCCTCGAGGAGGGCATCACCGAGGCCGGCTCGATGGCCAGCTTCATCGCCGCCGGCACCGCCTACGCCACGCACCGGCTCCCGATGGTGCCGTTCTTCATCTTCTACTCGATGTTCGGCTTCCAGCGGGTGGGCGACCTCATCTGGCTGTTCGGCGACATAAGGGGCAAGGGCTTCCTGTGCGGGGCCACCGCCGGGCGCACGACGCTGATGGGGGAGGGCCTCCAGCACGCCGACGGCCACAGCCTGGTGCTGGCCTCCACCGTGCCCAACGTGGCCGCTTACGACCCCGCCTTCGCCTACGAGCTGGCCGTCATCGTCGAGGACGGGATGCGCCGCATGTACGGCCCCCAGCCCGAGGACGTCTTCTACTACCTGACCCTCTACAACGAGAACTACGCCATGCCCTCCATGCCCGAGGGTGCGGCCGAGGGCATCTGCCGGGGCCTGTACCGGTTCGCCCCCGCTCCCGAGCAGGGCCGCCGCCGGGCCACCGTCCTGTTCTCGGGCACGGCCCAGGAGGCGGCCCGGGAGGCGCAGCGGCTGCTGGCCGACAACCACGACGTGGCCGCCGAGCTGTGGAGCGCCACGTCCTACAAGGCCCTGCGGGAGGACGCCCTGTCGGCCGAGCGATGGAACCGCCTCCACCCCACGGAGACGCCCCGCGTGCCGTACGTGACCGACCAGCTGTCGAGCGCCGAGGGCCCGGTGGTGGCGGTGACCGACTTCATGAAGATGGTCCCCGACCAGGTCGCACGGTGGGTACCGGCCCCCTTCACGCCCCTGGGCACCGACGGCTTCGGCCGCTCCGACACCCGGGCCAACCTCCGCCGCCACTTCGAGACCGACGCCGCCCACGTGGTGGTGGCCGTCCTCCAGGCCCTGGCCGCCTCCGACGAGGCCAAGCCCGAGGAGGTGGCCGACGCCATCGCTTCCTACGGCCTCGACCCGGAGGCGCTCGACCCGCGCGTGGCGTAGAACATCGCCCCATGGACCGTCCCACCGCCCTGCTGTTCACCGACGACGACGCCGCCAACCGCCTCCTCGCCGCCGACCCCCTGGCCCTGCTCATCGGGATGCTGCTCGACCAGCAGGTGCCCATGGAGAAGGCGTTCCACAGCCCCTACGACCTCAAGGAGCGCATGGGAGGGCGGCTCGACGCGTCCACCATCGCCGGCGCCGACCCCGACGAGCTGGCGGCGCTGTTCTCGCAGCGGCCCGCGCTCCACCGCTTCCCCGCCTCCATGGCGGCCCGCACCCAGGACCTGGCCCGCGCCCTGGTCGAGCGGTTCGACGGCAGGGCCGAGCGGGTGTGGACCACGGCCGCCACCGGCGAGGAGCTGTTCGCCAACCTGCGGTCCCTGCCCGGGTTCGGCGAGCAGAAGGCCCGCATCTTCGTGGCCCTACTGGCCAAGCGGCTGGGCATCACGCCCCCCGGCTGGCAGGAGGTGGCGGGCGCCTACGGCCAGGCCGGGTGGTTCTCGGTGGCCGACATCGACGGCCCCGAGTCGCTGGCCCGCGTCCGGGAGCACAAGCGGGCGGTCAAGGCCGAGGCGAAGAGGGCCAAGGCGGCCGGGTAGCGTCCGCCCCGTGCGGGTGACGGCCAACGGGGACGAGCTGGAGCTGGCCGAGGGGGCCACCATCGCCGACCTGCTGGCCGCCCTGGGCCTCGGTCCCAGGAACGTGATCGTCGAGCGCAACGGCGAGCCCGTCGTGCGGGCGGCGATGGCCTCCACCACCCTGGCCGACGGCGACCGCCTCGAGCTCGTGCGGGCCGTGGCCGGCGGCTGATCGAACGTTGGACGCCCGCCTCGCCGCCAGCCGGCTCTACCTCTGCACCGCCGACCGCCCCGACCTTGCCCAGTTCCTCGAGGCCTGCATCTCCGGCGGTGTGGACATGGTGCAGCTGCGTGACAAGCTCCTCGAGGCCCGGCCGCTGCTGCGGCGGGCCCGGCTGGCCGCCCTGGTGTGCCGTGACCTGGGTGTGCCGTTCATCCTCAACGACCGCCCCGACCTGGCCCTGGAGGCCGAGGCCGACGGCGTGCACGTCGGCCAGGACGACGCCCCGCCCACGCTGGCCCGCCGCGTCCTCGGCCCCGGGGCCATCGTCGGCTACTCCACCCACGCCCCCGCCGAGCTGGAGGCGGCCCTCGACGAGCCTGCCGACTACCTGTCGGCCGGCCCCGTGTCGCCCACACCCACCAAGCCGGGCCGCCCCGGCACCGGCCTCGACTACCTGCGCTTCGCCGCCTCCCGCTGCCGCCGCCCCTGGTTCGTCACCGGCGGGGTGACGCCCGACACCGTGGCCGGCATGGTGGCGGCCGGCGCCCGCCGCTTCGTCGTGGTCCGCTGGCTCACCCACGCCCCCGACCCCCGGGCCGCCGCCGCCGCCCTCCGCCACGTCATCGACGACGCCCTTTCCTGACGCCGAACCGTTCCGGCGCGCCCGACGCCCCGGGACGGGCGGCCTTCAGTCGGTACCGTGGCGCTCCATCCAGCCCAGCAGGAAGGCCACGGCTCGCGGGTCGTGGCGGAGGCGGTGGCCGGCGCCGTGCACGAGACGGAGGTCGACCCGGTTGCCGGCGGCGGTGGCCAGGGTGCGGGCGTCCTGCACCGGCACGACGTCGTCGTCGGTGCCGTGCATGAGGAGGACGGGCCGGGGTGGGACCTTGCCCACCACGTCGAGGGGGCGCAGCTCGGACAGCTCGGCGCTCCAGTGGTCGACGTCGGGCGGGAAGGACCGGTCCCGGATGACGCCGATGGTGCGGGCGTGGTCGAGGAAGCGCCGGGGGTGGGCGGCCCACATGTCGAACGTGGCGGGGGCGGCCATGGCCGCCACTCCCCGGATGGACGGGTCGGCGGCCGCCGCGCAGATCGCCAGCGCCCCACCCGTGCTCGACCCCGCGATCCACGCCCCCGACACTCCCTCTTCCCGCAGCCGGGCCACCGCCGCCCGCAGGTCGGCGAACCAGCCGCCGAGGGAGAAGTTGCCCTCGGAGCCGCCCGCGCCCCGGAAGTTGAACGTCAGCACGGTCCAGCCCGTCTCCGCCGCCAGGCGGCTGGCCAGCGCCGGGTAGTTCTGCCCCGACGCCGCCGCCCCGCCGGGGGCGGACGGGAACCCGTGGCAGAGCACGAGGCCCGGTGGCGGGTTGGCCGCCGCCGTGGCCGGGCGGGCGAGATGGCCGCCCAGGCGCAGGCCTTCGGACTCGAACAGCGCTTCCACACCCCTCCTCCGGACGCGGACGAGGGGGCGCACGGGCGCGCCCCCTCGTCGAGCGACTGCTGGAAAGAAACTGCTGGAAAGGAACCCGAAAGAACGGAAAGACCCGGGCGGGACCAGCTCCCGGCCGACCCTCGGGCGGTGGCTGACGGGGATTCGCCAGCCCGGTCCAGCTGCCGGCTAGCGGACAGCCACCTCCAGGGTCCCGAAACGACTATCGCTCAGTTGGACCACCTCCTTTCTCTGGTACCCGTATGAAAGCACAACCGGGCGGCGAAGGTGGCGTCATTCTCGCCCGCGAGCGGCCCGCAGCGAGCGGCCCGTCGGTGAGCGGCCCGTCAGGGCCCGGGGTCGTCGGGATCGGCCACCGGGCCGACGGCCCCTATCTCGCCGAGGTAGCCCATCTGGGCATCGAGCACGGCGTGCACCTGGTCGGCGGTGTAGGGCGTGCCCGCCGCCTCCGCCTTCATGAGCACGAACCCGACCGTCTCCGCCCCGGTGACCACCACCGGGCCCTCGAAGTGGGGGCCGCTGCCGTTGCTGGAAACGCCCTTGAGCCGGAAGTACTCCAGGTGCCAGTCGAGGATGCGGCGCACGTCGTCGGGGGTGAGCACGGCCGCCACCTCGTCGTTGACGTGGTCGCAGACGTAGGCGACGGCGTCCTCGAAGTTGAAGGTGCGCTGCACCGGGATGGCCGCCAGCCGGCGGGCCTCCCGCCCGATCACCACGGCGGCGATTACGAACACCGCGGCCACGGCGACGGCGACGAGGAGGATCCCCACGCCGCCCCAGGCTAGCCAGCCCCCTTCCGGGGCAGAATCGGGTGATGGCCCACTACCAGGACGGCCAGCTGGAGATCACCCGGACCGTCGTCGGCCCCCTCGACAACAACGTGTTCGTGGCCCGCTGCCGCCACACCGGCAAGGCCGTGCTCATCGACGCCGCCGACGAGGGCCCGACGCTGGTCGAGATGTGCCGGCGCCTGGGCGTGGAGGCGGTGCTGGAGACCCACGGCCACCGGGACCACACCCGGGCCGTGCCCGCCGTGCGGGAGGCGGGCCTGCCGGTGTGGGTGACAGCCGAGGACGCGCCCCTCCTGCCCGGCTACGACCACCTCCTCGCCGACGGCCAGGTCATCGAGGTGGGCCGCCTCCGCCTCCACGCCATGCACACCCCCGGCCACACCCCCGGTTCGGTCTGCTTCACCGTCGAGGGCTCGCCCGTGCTGTTCTCGGGCGACACGCTCTTCCCCGGCGGTCCCGGCGCCACGCGCGGCCCCGGCGCCAGCTTCCCCACCATCCTGCGCTCGATCGAGCAGCGGCTGTTCGTCCTCCCCGACGAGACCGTGGTCCTGCCCGGCCACGGCCGCGACACCACCATCGGGGCCGAGCGCCCCCATCTCGAGGAGTGGGCCGCCCGGGGCTGGTGACGGGCGTCGGCCGCCGCCGGTGTCCCCGCCGCTACGCCGTCAGCGGCGACCTGGGGTGGCTGATCAGCTCGATGTCGTCGGCCAGGCCGTCCACGTTGACGTCGTCCTTGTCGACCTCGACGGTGACGCGGCGGCCGGCCAGGGGGATGCGGTCGATGCGCAGGTACCCGATCCCCGGGGGCAGCACGGGTGACAGCCAGACCTTGCCGTGGGGCACCCACGGGTCGAGGCGCAGGATCGTGCGGAGGAACAGCAGGGGCGAGGCGGCGGCCCAGGCCTGGGGGGAGCACGACGAGGGGTAGGGCACGGGGAACGGGACCTCGTCGCGGCTCAGCCCGCCGAACAGCTCGGGGAGGCGGTTGCCCTGGTAGCAGGCGGCCTCGAACTGCCCGAGGATGACCCTCAGGGCCTCCTCCACGAACCCGTAGCGCATCAGGCCGGCGGCGCAGATGGCGTTGTCGTGGGGCCACACCGAGCCGTTGTGGTAGCTGATCGGGTTGTAGCCGACCATGGACTCGCCCAGCGTGCGGATCCCCCAGCCGGAGAACATCTCGTCCGACAGCAGGTGCTTGGCCACCAGCGGCGCCTTCTCCTCGTCGACGATGCCGGTCCACAGGCAGTGGCCCATGTTGGAGGCCAGGGCGTCGAGGGGCTGCTTGTCGGCGTCGAGGCCCATGGCGAAGTAGCCCCGGTCGTCGAGCCAGAAGTCGCGGTTGAACGCCGCCTTGAGGTTGGCCGCCTTGGCCCGGAAGCGGGCGGCCACGGCTGCGTCGCCCATCTCGTCGGCGAAGTGGGCCCGGGCCACGAAGGCGCCGTACGTGTAGGCCTGGACCTCGGCCAGGGCGATGGGGGCTCGGGCCAGCCGGCCGTCGGCGAAGCGGACGCCGTCCCACGAGTCCTTCCACCCCTGGTTGCCCAGGCCCCGGTCGGAGTACCGCTTGTACTCCACGTAGCCGTCCCCGTCGCGGTCGCCGTACTCGTCGATCCAGTCCATGGCCTGGTCGGCGGCCGGCAACAGGGCGTCGACCAGCTCGCGGGCCAGGCCCCAGCGCCGCAGCTCCCCCAGCAGCATGACGAACAGGGGGGTGGCGTCGGCCGTGCCGTAGTACACCTTCCCCCCGCCCAGCGACAGCGAGGGCGCCTCCCCGAAGCGCATCTCGTGGAGGATGCGGCCCGGCTCCTCCTCGCTGCGGGGGTCGACCTTGCTGCCCTGGAAGCGGGCCAGGGTCTGGAGCACGCCCAGGGCCAGGTCGGGGTCGAGCAACAGGGCCATGTAGGACGTGAGCAGCGAGTCGCG
>DATLGZ010000227.1:0-3246 GCA_035540235.1 Acidimicrobiales bacterium
GCCCTCGCCGCCCCGGCCGGCCACCGTGGCCACGGTGGCCGGCCGGGGCGGCGAGGGCGGCCAGGGCGGCCAGGGCGGCGACGGCTCGCCCCGCCCCGTGCTGTGCCGCCAGGGCCCGGTGGTGGTGGCCGCCTTCCACCCCGAGCTGGCGGGCGACCTACGGCTCCATTCGCTGTTCCTGGCCCAGGTGTAGGAGGTACGTCAGATGTCCGGGCATTCCAAGTGGGCGACGATCAAGCACCGCAAGGGGGCGGCCGACAAGGCACGGGGCAAGCTGTTCGCCCGAGTGCTGCGCCAGGTGGAGGTGGCGGCCCGGGAGGGCGGCGGCGACCTCGACGCCAACCCCACGCTGCGCACCATGTACCAGAAGGCCCGCGACGCCTCGGTGCCCACCGACACCATCGAGCGGGCCATCAAGCGGGGCACGGGTGAGCTGGAGGGCGTCCGCTACGAGGCCGTCACCTACGAGGGCTACGCGCCGTGCGGGGTGGCGGTCTACGTGGAGTGCCTCACCGACAACCGCAACCGCACCGGGGCCGAGGTGCGCACGGCGTTCTCCAAGAACGGCGGCTCGGCCGCCGAGCCGGGGGCGGTGGCCTGGCAGTTCGAGCGCAAGGGCGTGCTGATGGTGCCCAAGGCGGTGGCGGGCGACGACGACGAGTTCATGCTGGTCGCCCTCGACGCCGGCGCCGAGGACCTCGACGACCAGGGCGACACGTGGCAGGTGACCACCGCCGCGACCGACCTGGCCAAGGTCCGCGACGGGCTGGAGGCGGCCGGCGTCAAGGCCGGCTCGGCCGAGCTCACCATGCTGCCCACCACCACGGTCGCCCTCGAGTCGGAGGGCGACGCCCGCCGGGTCCTCAAGGTGATCGACGCCCTCGAGGACCTCGACGACGTGCAGGCCGTCTACGCCAACTTCGACATCCCCGACGCCGTCCTCCAAGCCGTCGAAGCCTGACCCCCCTCCTCCAACTGGTCACCGTTTCTGTCGCCCTGGCGCTCTCCCGGTGACCGGTACGCGGGGTGGGACCCCCCCCACACGCAACTGGTCACCGTTTCTGTCGCCCTGGCGCTCTCCCGGTGACCGGTACGCGGGGGTGGGGTCCACCGCGGCGGGCGCTGGGCCGGCTAACCTGCAAACGCATGTTCGTGCTCGGAATCGACCCCGGGCTGTCGCGCTGCGGCTACGGCTGCGTGGAGACGGCGTCCCCTCACGCCCGGCCGGTGGCGGCCGGGGTGCTGCGCACCGCTCCCGACATGCCCCTGCCCGAGCGGCTGGCCACCCTCGACGCCGACCTGCGGGCCCTGCTGGCCGACCTCCGCCCCGAGGCGGTGGCCGTCGAGCGGCTCTTCTTCCAGGTCAACGCCCGCACCGCCATGGCGGTGGGGCAGGCCAGCGGGCTGGTGCTGGCCACCGCCGCCCGGGCCGGCTGCACCGTCGCCCAGTACACCCCCAACGAGGTCAAGCAGGCGGTCGCCGGCTACGGCGCCGCTCCCAAGGAGCAGGTCACCCGCATGGTCCAGTCGCTGCTGGGGCTGGCCGCCCCGCCCCGTCCCGCCGACGCGGCGGACGCCCTCGCCCTCGCCCTGTGCCACATCGCCATGGCGCCCCTGCGGGCCCGGCTGGGCGGGGTGGCCCGGTGATCGCCCTGCTGCGGGGCCGGGTCGTCGACCGCACCCGCCGGGGCGAGGTGATCGTAGACGTGGGGGGGGTGGGCTACCGGGCCTCGGTGACGCCCCGCACCCTCGCCACCCTCGGCACGCCGGGCAGCGAGGTCGTCCTCCACACCCACCTCCACGTCAGGGAGGAAGCCCTCACGCTGTTCGGCTTCCCCACCGCCGACGAGCGGGAGTGCTTCGAGGCCCTCATCGGCGCCCGCCAGGTGGGGCCGGCCCTGGCCCTGGCGATCCTGTCGGTCCACTCGCCGGCCCAGCTCGCCCACGTGCTGGGCGAGGGCGACGTCGACGCCCTGATGCTCGTGCCCGGCGTGGGCCGCAAGACGGCCACCCGCCTCCTGCTCGACCTCAAGGACCGCCTCGACGTGGCCGGCGCCGACCTGCCGCCCGGCGGGGCCGGCCCCGACAACGCCACCGGTGCCGCCCCGGCCCGGTCCGACGTGCGAGCCGCCCTGGCCGGCCTGGGCTACGCCCCCGACGAGGTGAGCGCGGTGCTGCGGGAGCTGCCGGCCGACGGCGAGGCCGACGACCTGCTGCGCGCCGCCCTGCGCCTGCTGGCGGCGGCCCGGTGAGGAACGAGCTGCTCGACGCGGGGGCCGCCCCCGAGGAGCGGGCCGAGGAGGCGGGCCTGCGCCCCCGCCGCCTCGACGAGTTCGTGGGCCAGCCCCAGCTCCGCCAGCACCTGGAGATCCTGCTGGAGGCGGCCCGGCGGCGGGGCGAGGCGGTCGACCACCTGCTGTTCGCGGGCCCGCCCGGCCTGGGCAAGACCACCCTGGCGGGCATCGTGGCCGCCGAGCTGGGCGTCACCCTCCGGGTCACCTCCGGCCCCGCCCTGGAGCGGGCGGGCGACCTCGCCTCGGTGCTCACCAACCTCGAAGAGGGCGAGGTGCTGTTCATCGACGAGATCCACCGCCTCAACCGGGCGGTGGAGGAGGTCCTCTACCCGGCCATGGAGGACTTCCAGCTCGACATCGTCATCGGGCGGGGGCCGTCGGCCCGCTCCATCCGCCTCGACCTGCCCCGCTTCACCCTGGTGGGGGCCACCACCCGCACCGGCCTCATCACCGGGCCGCTGCGTGACCGGTTCGGGTTCGTGGCCCGTCTCGACTACTACGACGCCGCCGACCTGGAGGCCATCGTCACCCGGGCGGCGGCCATCCTGGGCGTGCGGGTGGAGCCGGCGGGAGCGGCCGAGATCGCGGGCCGGGCCCGGGGCACTCCCCGCATCGCCAACCGGCTGCTGCGCCGGGTCCGCGACTTCGCCGAGGTGCGGGCCGAGGGCGTCGTCACCCACCAGGCCGCCCGGGCCGGGCTGGAGCTGTTCGAGGTGGACGAGCTGGGGCTCGACAAGGTCGACCGGGCCATCCTCGACGCGGTGTGCCGCCGCTTCGGGGGCGGTCCCGTCGGCCTCTCCACCCTCGCCATCTGCGTGGGCGAGGCGCCCGAGACGGTGGAGGACGTCTACGAGCCGTTCCTCCTGCAGCTCGGCCTCCTCCAGCGCACGCCCCGGGGCCGGCTGGCCACCCCGGCGGCCTGGGCCCACGTCGGCCTGGCGCCGCCCTGCGC
>DATLGZ010000228.1:0-2089 GCA_035540235.1 Acidimicrobiales bacterium
TGAGGTGGCCGACCAGCTGGCCCGCCGGCTGGTGGTGACGGCCCGGGTGTTCGAGGCCTCCAGCGCCCCGCCCGACTCGGCCACCCAGGTGCTGGGCGCGCTGATGGCCGCCGACTACCAGGTCGTCCACATCGCCGCCCACGGGTACTTCGAGCCGCCCCGGGGGCGCAAGCCCGCCGAGCCCGGCTCGCCGGCCGAGCCGGGCACGCCCGAGGACCTGCCCGGCGAGCCGGCGCCGCCGGTGGGCGGAGTGGTGATCGGCCCCGGCCCGGGCGAGTACCTCACCGCCGACGTGTTCCGGAACCTGCGCCGGCCGCCCGACCTGGTGTTCCTCAACTGCTGCCACCTGGCCAGCGTGGGGGCCGAGGTGATCGACGATCCCGCCGCCCCGGCGCCCATGGCCTTCGCCCGCCGGCGCACCAACGAGATGGCGGCCAGCCTGGCCCGCGAGCTCATGGCCATGGGGGTGAAGGCGGTGGTGGCCGCCGGCTGGTCGGTGGCCGACAAGCCGGCGGCCGCCTTCGCCTACCGGTTCTACGAGCGGATGATCTCGGGGGCCATCTTCGGGGAGGCGGTGCGGGCCGCCCGCAACGAGGCGTTCGCGGCCGACGGCGGGGCGTCCAACACCTGGGCCGCCTACCAGTGCTACGGCGACCCCGCCTTCCGGCTCTTCCCCGGCGAGGACGACCGCCGGGCCCAGCCGCCGCCGGTCTCGGCCGACGAGCTCGTCCGCCGCCTGGAGGACGTGGCCGTGCAGGCCGGCGACGCCGGTGGCTACCGCCGGGCCGAGCTGCTGGCCCGGACCGAGGAGCTGGAGGGGCACGCCGCCGCCGAGTGGCCCGAGGGCCGGGTGTGGAGCGCCCTGGGCGACGCCTACCGCTGCCTGAGCAGCTACGAGGCGGCCATCCGCTGCTACCGCCGGGCGCTGGAGGTGAGGGACAGCGAGGTCCCCATCGGCGCGGTGGAGCAGCTCGCCCACGTGGAGCACCGGCTCGCCATCGAGCTGGTCACGGGCCGGGCGACGTTGGGCGCCCTGGGCCCGCCCAACACCGCCGAGGGGTTGCGGGACAAGGCCGAGGAGCGCATCAACGCCCTCGACGCCCTCGGCCCGTCGGCCGAGCGCCACGCCCTTCGCGGTGGGCTGTTCAAGCAGGATGCGGTGCTGCTGGCGGGCGAGGAGCGCAAGCAGGCGCTGAAGCAGTCGGCCGAGCAGTACGTGGCCGCGTGGAGGATCACCGGGGAGGCCTACGGGGCCTTCGTCGCCCTCCAGCTCAACCGGCTGGGCGCCACCCTGCCGGCTCGCACGCGTGCCGACCTGGAGTCGTACCTGCGCACCCGGGAGGCGCCGGCGGTGCCGGCCAGCTTCTGGGACCGGGCCGAGATCGGCGACCGCATGCTGACCGCCGCCCTCGTCGAGGGCACGCTCGACGAGGAGGTGGGCGCCGTCGCCAACGCCTACGTGCAGGCCTTCGCCGAGCGGTCGCTGCCGCTCTACCGGGCGTCGGTGACCAACCACATCGGTCAGCTGGCCGAGCTGGCCACCGCCCGCTGGAAGCCGGCCCTGCAACGCCTCCACCGCCAGCTCACCGACTGGCGGCCGGGCGTGGCCCAGTCCTAGGCGCTTGCGGCGCCGCCCGACCGTGCGAGCGCCAGCGAGCCGGGCGGGGATGGGGGAGCACGGCGCAGCCGTGCGTCGGGGGCGGCCCCGGAGGCGACCAGCCGGGCGCCCCGCCGACTCAACTAGGCGGGGTCGGTGTCCAGCGGCTGGCGGGTGTGCCAGGCGGCCTCGGCCCGGGACAGCACCTCCCGCAACGGCAGCCCGGTGCGGCGGGCGGCCCGGGCGGCGTCGTCGTGCTCGACCTTCACCCGGCCGGCGCTGATCTTGACCCGCACCGGCAGCCCCTCCACCTCCACCTCGGCGTCGGCCCGGGCCGCCGGCCAGCGCTCCAGGCGGCGCCCCCGCACTCCGAGCGAGCCCGTCTCGGCGGCCAGCACGGCGCTGAGCTGGTCGACCAGGGCGGGGTCGCCCAGCACGCTCACCGTGTAGGCGGGGCGGCCCTTCTTCATGACGATCGGGGTTATCCACGCG
>DATLGZ010000229.1:0-2307 GCA_035540235.1 Acidimicrobiales bacterium
GACAGCGACGGGGCCGTCCTGCTGCGGCCGCGCTGACCTGCTGACCTGCCGGCGGGGACAGGGGCGGGCCGGGCCGGCGCGTCCGCCGCCCGCTCGCCTCAGGAGGGGTCGGGGCCCTCCACCACGGGGCGGCCTTGGGCGATCCAGGCCTTCATGCCCCCCGCCACGTTGCGGGCGTCAACGCCCTGGGACCGGTACCACTGGGCCGCCTTGCCGCTGCGCTGGCCGGTGGCGCACACGATGTAGACGGGGCCGTCCCTGGCGAGCTCGCCCGAGCGGGCCACCACCTGGGCCATGGGGATGAGCACGGCGCCGGCCACATGGCCGGTGACGTACTCGTCGGGCTCCCGGACGTCGACCACCTGGGCGCCGCCGGCCTGGGCCTGGGCCAGCTGGTCGACGGTCACCTCGGGGACGCCCGGGGGCGGCGGCGGCGTGAAGTAGGTCATGACCCCTCCCGGCGCAGGAAGCGGACGGCGTCGCCCTCGACGGCGCCGATGGCGGAGCGAGCCGCCTCCTCGGACAGGACGATCAGCCGGGCCCGGGCCCGGGCGCAGCGCCGGCCGGCGGCGTCGAAGAGGCGCGCGGAGGCCTCGATGCGGACGGTGCCGGCGGTGTCGACCCTGGCCTCCACCCGGTGCGGTTCGCCCACCAGCACCCCGTGCTCGAAGGTGGTGGTGATCTCTCGCACCACCGCGAACCGCCCGGCGGAAGCGATGGCCGCCCACGCCATGGCCTCGTCGAGGACGGCGGAGACGACACCGCCGTGGACGTACCGCGGGGCGCCGGAGTACTCGGGACCGAGGCTGAGCTGGGCGCTGACGACCTGGGTCTCGTCGTCGTAGGCGTAGGGGATGCGCAGCCCCCGGGGGTTGGTCGGCTCGCACACGAAGCAGCGGGTGGCGAACCCGTAGGCGCCCGGGTCGAGGGTGCGCACCGGCATGGCCGCGACGCTAACCGACCGGTGGACAGCGACCGGGCCCGCCGTCGTCGGCGGGCCCGGTCAAGTGCTGCCTATGTTCGGTCCGCAGGCCCGGGCGCCCACCCCGACCGACGTCCCCCGGCCCGGCAGAGGTGGAGAACCGGGCCTACGGGTCGGCGGGTCGGAGCGGGTTGCAGAAGCACGGGGGTCGCCGCCTTGGCACCAGACGGCTTGCTGCGGGACCGCCGCGGGAGCCCGAAGGCGCCCGCGGCGGGTGCTGCGGTACTGCCGGTGTTACTTGCGCACCGTCGCGGCGGCCGGGGCGCGGCGGGCCTGGCGGACGAAGGCGATGAAGCCAGCGCCGAACAGGGCCAGACCAAGCACGCCGAGGCCGACGGTCAGGGCGATGATGCCGGACGAGGAGCCCTCGGTGCCGACGGTGCCAGCGGGCGAAGCCGCGGGCTGGACGACCGACTGGCCGTTGGGCCCGAGGATCTGGTAGCTGGCCCGAGCGGGCGTGCCGTAGGCGTCGACGCCCTGGGCGTTGCGCTGCGTGGCCACGATGACGTAGTAGCCGGGCTGGCCGTCGGGGACGTTGAACGTCGCCGAGATGTTGCCGGCGCGGTCAGGCTTGACCTCGGCCAGCATGGCGCCCTCGACGCCGTTCCAGCGCAGGACGACCGAGTCGCTGTTGGCCACGTTCTGGGCGTTGACCCGGAACGAGGAACCGGTGACGGTGACCGTGTCGCCCGCCTTGCCCGCCGAGCTCGACAGGTTCAACGTCGCCAGGTTGGTGCACGCGAATGCAGCCGCGCCGGCGAGCACGGTGGCCGTAGCGGCCGACCCGAAGGCCACCGCTACTTTCTTCCGCAGGTTCATTCCCACCTTCTTCCTATGTGTGTAGCTACGTCCCCCACGGACATGTGGGACAACCCTTAGTGTTCCATTTCTGCCAACTCGGCCGCAATATACGTCGTTCAGGTAGAGCCTGATCGCACATAGATATCGGCTCTCTCTACGCGCTGTGTACCCAAGCTGACCTGCGGATTCGCGGTCAAACGGCCTAAATCAGAGTCATAGATGCGGGACTCCACCGTCCAAAGCAGACCACGAAGTGGCCCTGGATACGCCCAAAAATTGGGCGCGCGAACAGCGCCAAGGAAAACTGGCGCATCAACAGCGTCGCAGAGCCGTACGACGATCCTCGGACGAAGTTGTTACGGTTCTATGACAACCGGCCTCGCACAACCGGGCCGGAAGGCCCTGGGGTTACCGGTGGGGCGGTCCGGGCGCCCCGGGGAGGTCGACGTCGACGACCAGGGCCAGGTGGTCCGACAGGGGCAGGCGCCGGGTCGCGGCGGCGGCCACGGGAGGCAGCGGGCCCC
>DATLGZ010000230.1:0-8909 GCA_035540235.1 Acidimicrobiales bacterium
ACTCCGAGGACATCTACTTCGCCTCCTACCTCCTCGACCCGCCCGAGATCTCGGTGGCGGGCGGTCAGGCTGTGTGCTCTATCCGGCTACTCGCTGGGCGGTGGGAGCCGTGCGGGACCGGCGGGAGATGCCGTACGCCGCCACCATGGCGACGCCCATCCCGAGCGCCACCCCCGCGCCCATCAACACCCAGCCCGGGACGTTGGAGCCGCCCGCCACCGAGATCTCGGGCGGGTCGAGGAGGTAGGAGGCGAAGTAGATGTCCTCGGAGTTGTTGACGGCGTTGCCGTTGCGGCTGTCCTGCCAGGCGAAGTACACCGCGTCGTTGGCGGAGGCGACGCCCACGTTGAAGTGGCTGTGCACGTTGTTGGACCACATGCCGATGTGGCGGTCGGCCATCCGGTCGCTGATGCGGACGTTGGCCCCGAACGTCCTGCCCTCGTCGGTGGAGGACGCGTAGTAGACATCCGTGTAGCCGCCGGTGTTGAACGGGGCGGCGAAGGTGGCGGGCAGGGTCTCGGGCACGGGGCTGTTGCGGAAGTCGTACCAGGCGATGTCTACCCGGCCGTTGGGGGCGATCGAGATCCCCGGGTCGTAGTGCTGGACGTTGGGGGTGGCGGCGTCGTCGTTCACGACCACCCGCTCGCCCCACGTGCGGCCGCCGTCGTAGGAGGCCCGCAGGAAGATGTCGTTGTCGTCCTCGTGAGTGGGGCGGGTCTTGGCGTTGCCGTACCAGACGGCGTACAGGTTCCCGTTGTTGGGGTCGGCGGCCAGCATCTGCTTGCGGTTGTGGAAGAACCCGGCGCTGCCCTCATCGATGACGGTCACCGGCGACCACGTCCGCCCCTGGTCGGTGGACTGGCGGTAGAAGATCGACCGGACGGGCGGCTCCGCCGGCGGCGAGCCGGCGGGGGCGGGCGGGTTGAAGCCGGCGCCGGGGAAGAGGGCATGGACGACGCCGTCGGGGGTGACGGCCGGCCTGACCTGGTAGCCGCCTTGGGGAACGGCCTCGGCCAGGTCGATCGGCGGTCCGAACGTCCTCCCGCTGTCGGTGGACCCGGCGATCATGGCCCGGGCCTTCTCGCCGGCGGAGGTCTGGATCCAGCCCACGTACACGTTCGAGGAGTTGCTCGGGTCGACGGCGACCATCGGGCGGCGGTTGTTGATGGTCCTGGGATCGTCGGGTACGGGCTGGAACACCGTTGCGGTGCTGAACGTGCGCCCGCTGTCGGTGGACTTGGCCAGGAAGATGGGGCGGGGCCGGTCGCTGCGGTTCAGGTCGGCCCGGGCCGGGTCGGCGGCGCTGAACGCCAGATGGAGGGTGCCGCCCCGGTCGAACGCCAGGGTGAAGTAGGGCCCGTTGATGGCCAGATCGGAGTTCCAGGTGTACGGCGGGGTCATGGGGTCGCCGCCCCGGGCCCAGCTCCGGCCGCCGTTGGTGGAGACGTGGACGTTGATGCCGAAGCCGGCGTACACGTCGGTCTCGACGATCACCAGCTCGCCGGTCTGAGGGTTGCGGCCTATGACCGGTGACGAGTGGCCCCGCACGTAGGTGGGGTTGTCGGTCACCTGCACGGCGCCGGTGACGATCCCTTCCCGCGCCCGCTGGGCGCCCGCCGGGGCGGCCAGGGCGATCACCGCCACCATCACGACGCCGACGCGCATCCACCGTCGCTGCATCTCAGTCCCCCCAACCTTCGGAACGGTTCGGCCCTGTCATTCTCCCATGCCCGGGGGCGACCCAAGGGTCAGCTTCCGTTCGGTCAGGTCGGCCAGGAGCTGGTGGAGGATGCGGGCGGTCATGCCCCACACCGTGTCCTCGGGCAGCTCGAAGAAGTGCATGGCCTGGTCGGGGGCGGGCACGTCCCAGCGCTCCTCCCGGTAGACGGCCATCAGGTCGCTGAGGGCGACGTCGAAGACGGCCTCGACCTCGCCGGGGGCGGCCACCAGGCGGGGCCGGCTCCCCAGCACGCCGACCACGGGTGTGGCCACCGACCCGGACGTGGCCCCCACGACCCGGTCGAGCCAGCCCACCACCTCCACGTGCTCGGGCGCCAGCCCCACTTCTTCGGAGGCCTCCCGCAGGGCGGCGTCGACCATCGACTCGCCGGGCTCGACCCGGCCGCCGGGGAGGGCGACCTCACCCGGATGGGTGGGCAGGGCGATGGCGCGCCGGATCAGCACCACCCGGGCGTCTCCGCACTCCTCGAACAGGGCGAGGAGGGCGGCGTAGGGGGAGACGGGCGGCTCGCCCGCACCCGGCCGGTCGGCCAGCAGCTCCCGCACCCGGGATACGGGCGTGCGCCGGGCCGCCACGGGAAGGGCGTCCCACGGTGGGGGTCCTCCCGGGCGGGCGCCGGGCGGTCGGGGGACGGCCTGGCGGGACGTCAGGACCCGGCGGGGGAGCGCGCCGCCAGCTCCTCCAGCAGCTCCTTCATCCCCGCCGTCTTGAGGTTGCTCAACACCCTTCCGGGCGGCGTCTCGCCCCGCTCCCACTCCATCCAGGCGGCGAGCAGCTTGTGAGGGTCGGGGGGCGGGCGGTCCATGGAGGCCTGAGGCTACCCCTGCTGCCAGTGCCCGGCGAGAACGTGGACGGGCTGGGTGAGCAGGTCGACGATCGGCACCTGGCCCAGCACGTCCTCGTCGAAGGCCGGCTCCCGCTCGGTGACGGCGTCGACCAGGGCGTCGTAGCGGTCGAGGTAGGCGATGAGCACCGCCTGGGCGGTAGCCGCGTCGAGGCGGTCGACGAACCGGGCGTGGAGCAGGGACAGGCCGGTGACCTCCCCCTCCTTGACCTCAGGGACGATCACCACCGTGCGCTGGTCGGCGCCGCCCCGGGCCACCAGCACCTCCCGCAGGGTGGCGGCGCGGTGCTTCGAGCCCCTCAGCCGCGGGTCGGCGTCGGTGCGGGTGGGGATGGCGGTGGCGATGCCGCCCCGGTCGACGACACGCACGGTCGCCCCCCGGTCGACCCTGCCCTCCACCTGGTAGCGGGTCCACCCGGTGACCTCCTCGACGGCCGGCTCCAGCCCGGCCAGGGTGCGCAGCACCCGGTAGCCGAGGCGGTCCCGTGTCGCCCCCGCCCCTAGCACCGCCTGCACGAGCCGGCTGCCGTAGAGCGCCTCCTCCGACCGGGAGATGCCCACCGTGACCGTCTTGGCCTGGTGCTTGATGGCGTCCACGGGGCGGGTCAACTCGCCGATGGCCTTGGTGAGAGCGTCGGTGAGGTCGGCGAAGAGGGCCGACGGCGTGGCCACCCGGCCCGTCTCCGCCTCGTACGCCTCCAGCCCGTCGGGCAGGGAGACGTGGCGGAGCAGGTTGGCGGTACGGAGGGCGGTGCTGGCCTCGAGGTGGCCGTCGTAGCGGCCGGCCTGGAGGTCGCTCAGGAACTGGGCGGCGGGCCGGGCCACCGCCGCCCGCAGCTGCTCCACCGCGCCGATCTCGCCGTCACCCAGCACCGACTCGACCCCGGCCCTGATCTCCCGCAGCGGGCGGGCCTGGGCGTCGATGGCCAGCGCCGCCTCGTAGCCGAACAGGTGGCCGGCCATGGCCGCCAGCACGAAGGCGAGCGACGGCTCGATGGCCGGGACCGTCAGCACCTCCACGGCGGCGTCGAAGCGGGCCCGTGGCGGCCCGCCCCAGGCGGCCAGCCCCGCCGGCGGGTCGTCGGTGACGACGATGGGCGCCGCCTTGTGGGCCCCGTAGATGGCGATCTCCTTGGCCACGTCGTCGGCGTTGCCGGAGGGCAGGCCGGCCGCGCACACCAGGATCAGCGGCTCCGAGGACAGGTCGATGTGCTTCTTGTCCTCGGTGAGGTCGCAGGCGATCGACTTGTAGCAGAGCTCGGAGAGCTTGATCCGCACCTCCTCCGCCGCGATCCGGTTGGCCCCGTTGCCCACCACCGCCCAGTAGCGCCGCGGGGGGGCGTGGCGGTGGGCGGCGGCGGCGATGTGGGCCCGGCGCTGCAGCACCTGGGCCATCGCCGCCGGGAGGTCGCGCAAGCCGGCCAGCAGCCCCGCCTGGATGGCCCGCCCGCGGCTGCGGGCGGTGGTGGTCGCCAGCTCCTCGGCCAGGGCCACCGCCAGCAGCACGCACGCCGCCACCTGGGCGTAGAACGCTTTGGTCGACGGCACCGCCATCTCCACGTCCCGCCCGTCGGAGGTGTAGAGCACGCCGTCGACCTTCTCCACCAGGTCGCTGTTGCGCCGGTTGACGATGGCGAGGACGGTCCCACCCCGGGCCCGGACCAGGTCGACGGTGCGGTTGGTGTCGGTGGTCGTGCCCGACTGGCTGACCGCCACCGCCAACGTGTCGGACATGTCGTCGGCCAACCCGAACCCCGACAGCTCGGTGGCCAGGGTGGAATCGACCCGCACCCCCGTGACCCCCGCCTCGGCCAGCAGGGGGCCGAGCACCGCGGGCAGCGCCTGCCCCGCCACTCCCGCCGTCCCCTGGCCGATGGTGACGATGCGGCGGATCTGGCCCGCCCGCAGCCGGGCCCGCAGCGGCGCCGGCAGCGTCTCCTCGCCCAGCACCACGGCCAGGCGGCCACCCGCGGTCACCAGACGCCCCCGCAGCGTCTTCTGCACGGACTGGGGGGCCTCGGACATCTCCTTCAGCAGGTAATGCGGGTAGCCACCCCGGTCGACGTCGCGCGTGGTGATCTCGGCGGTGCGGACCTCGTCCTGGCGGACGGGCAGCTCGGCCCCGTCGTAGCCCAGCCGGCGGATCCCGCCCAGGGTCCCCGCCTCCGCCCCGTCCACCACCAGGACCTGGCCAGGGGGCGACCCTCCCTCGCCGTCCATGCGCACGTAACGGGACGTCTCCTCCACCAGCCCGTAGGGCTCGCTGGCCACGACGTAGGCGTCCTCGGCCAGCCCCACGTACAACGCCTGGCCGCTGCCCCGCAGGGCCAGCAGCAACCGTGAGGGGTCCTCCCCGCACACGGCCGCCACCGCCACCGACCCCTGCAGGGTGCGGGCGGTGGAGGCGAACGCCTCCTCCAGGGGCGCCCCCTCGCTCAGCCGGTGGGAGACGAGCACCGGGATGACCTTGGCGTCGGTGGTGACCTCGAGGGGCACCCTCAGCCGCTCCCGCTCCTTGAGAGCGGCCTGGTTGTCCACGTCGCCATTGAGGGCGGCGGCCACGTACGGGCCCTCGCCACCGCCGTCCTCCTCCTGGTTGAGGGGGTGGGCGTTGGCCTCGGAGATGATGCCCACGCTGGCCCAGCGGGTGTGGCCCAGCACGGTGGCCCGGGCCTCGGGCGAGCGCAGGGCCCGCCGCAGCAGGGCATCGGAACGGATGGCGTCGCGCAGGCGGCGGGTGTTGTCGCCCAGCTCGCCGATCTCGGCCGCCGCCTTGTAGACGAAGGCGAGGTGCGGCCCCGCCGCCCGCACCGCCATGGAGGTGAACAGGCGGTCGGCGGCGCGCCCCTGCAGGAGGGGGGCCACCTCGGGGTCGTCGGGGTCGAGGCCGTGCCCCTCGACCAGCACGTGAAGGCCGGCCGAGTCGCGCCCCCGCACCTCGAGGCGGTCGAGAGCCGACAGGGCGACCTGGATCGACACGTAGGCCTCCACCGTGGCCTCCACCGTGGCCTCCGCCGGGGCCGCCCCGGCCAGCCCGGCCAGGTCGGCCACCGCCCGGGCCGTGCGCAACCGGTCGTGGCGCACCGCCCACGCCCCGTCCTTGAGGCGGACGAGGGCGGCGTTGAACCCTTCGATGGCGGCGGGGCCGCCCGGGACCTCGGGCTCGCCGGTGTCCAGCCACCGCTCGATGCGGGCCACCTCGGCGTCGAGGCGGTCGAGGACGGCGGCCAGGGTGGGCGCCAGCTCGGTGTCGGCCAGCAGCGCTCGCACTCCGGGAACTCCCCGCAGGGCCGCGTCCACCGCCTCCACGGCATCCGCCGCACCGGCCAGGGTGGAGAGGTCGCCGACAGCCGCCACCGCCGCTTCCAGGCCGGCCACCAGTTCACCGCTGCTCGGCGGCTCCCGGCGGCTGGGACGGCGAAGGACGGCGACGATGCCGCACATGGGTTCCCGAGGGTAGCCCCGGGACCACGGGTAGTCTGCCGGCATGGACGTGGAGGTCCAGGTCCACCGAGGCCGCTGCATCGGCTCGAAGGCGTGCATCAACGCCGCCCCGGGGGCGTTCGAGCTCGACGAGACGGGGGTGGCCACCGTGCGCGAGCCCAACCCCGAGCCGCTGGAGGCCCTTCTGGAGGCGGCCGACTGCTGCCCCACCGGGGCCATCACGGTGCTCACCCAGCGTCCTGGTCACGGCTGAGGCGCCGCCGGCGGCCCGAACCGTGACCAGAACGCTTGGCGTCACATGCCCATGTGGCGCATGCCGCCGGCGTTCATCCCCTGCATGCTCATGGGGCCGCGAGCGGGGATGCCGTGCGGTTCGAACCGCTCGGGCTTGTCGGTCACGATGGCCTCAGTGGTGAGCAGGATGCCGACCACCGACGCCGCGTTCTGCAGCGCCGACCGCACCACCTTGGCCGGGTCGATTATGCCGGCCGCCACCAGGTCCTCGATGCGGCCGGTCATGGCGTTGAGCCCCTGGTGCGGATCGCTGATGGCCACGACCTTCTCGGCCAGCACCGGCCCCTGGAGCCCGGCGTTGGCCGCGATCCAGCGCATCGGCGACTCGAGCGCCTTGCGCACGATGCCCACGCCCACCGCCTCGTCGCCCTCGACCGGCAACTCGTCGAGGGCGGCCCGGGCCCGCAGCAGGGCGGTGCCGCCGCCGGCCACCACGCCCTCCTCCATGGCCGCCTTGGTGGCGGACACGGCGTCCTCGATGCGGGCCTTCTTCTCCTTCAGCTCCACCTCGGTGGCGGCGCCGACGCGGATGATGGCCACGCCCCCGGCCAGCTTGGCCAGCCGCTCCGAGAGCTTCTCCTTCTCCCACTGCGACGAGGCGTCGTCGAGCTGGATGCGGACGAGCCGCATGCGCTGGTCGATCGCCTCCCGCTCGCCCAGGCCCTCGATGATCGTGGTCTCGTCCTTGGTGACCTTGACCTGGCGGGCCCGGCCCAGCATGTCGAGGGTGACGGTCTCCAGCTTGATGCCCAGATCGTCGCTGACGACCTTGCCCCCGGTGAGGACGGCGATGTCCTCCAGCAGCTGGCGCCGGCGGTCGCCGAACCAGGGCGCCTTCACCGCCACCGAGGAGAACGTGCCCCGCAGCTTGTTGACCACGAGGGTGGACAGGGCCTCGCCGTCCACGTCCTCGGCCACCACGACCAGGGGCTTGCCGGCCTGCATGACCTTCTCGAGCACGGGCAGCAGCTCGGCCACCGAGCTGATCTTCTTGTTGTGGAGGAGGATGTAGGGATCGTCGAGGATCGCCTCCTGGCGGTCCTGGTCGGTGATGAAGTTGGGCGAGAGGAAGCCCTTCTCCCACGCCATGCCGTCGGCGAACTCGAGGGACATTCCGACGGTGTGCTTCTCCTCTTGGACCGAGACCACGCCCTCCTTGCCGACCTTCTCCATGGCGTCGGCGATGATCTCGCCGATGTCGGCGTCGCCCGCGGAGATGGCCGCCACCTGGGCGATCTCGGCCCGGCTCTCGACGTCCTTGGCCTGCGACTGCACGTGCTTGACAATCGCCTCGACCGCCCGGTCGATGCCCCGCTTGAGAAGCAGGGGGCTGCCGCCGGCGGTGACGTAGCGCATGCCCTCCTGCATGAGGGCCTGGGCCAGGACGGTGGCGGTGGTGGTGCCGTCGCCCGCCACGTCGTTGGTCTTGATGGCCACCTCCCGCACGAGCATGGCGCCCATGTTCTGGAAGGGGTTGGGGAGGGGGGTCACCTCACGAGCGATGGTGACGCCGTCGTTGGTGACGGTGGGCACGCCGAACTTCTTCTCGAGCACCACGTTGCGGCCGCGCGGGCCGAGCGTGACCTTGACGGTGTCGGCCAGCTTGTCGACCCCCACCTCCAGGCTGTGCCGGGCGTCCTCGTCGAAGCGGAGGATCTTCGGCATGGGCTCAGCTCCCGACGATGGCCAGGACGTCGCGCCCGTTGAGGATCAGCAGGTCCTCACCGTCGATGGTGATCTCGGTGCCGCCGTACTTGCTGTAGACGACCACGTCGCCGACCTTGACGTCCATGGGGATGATCTCGCCCGACTGCTCCGACCGGCGGCCCGGGCCGACGGCCAGCACGTCGCCCTGCTGGGGCTTCTCCTTGGCCGTGTCGGGGATGACGATCCCGCTCACCGTCATCTCCTCCGCTTCGCGGGGCCGGATAACGATGCGGTCGTCGAGGGGCTTGAGGTTCATTGCATCGACCTCCGTGTCGCGTTAGCACTCTCGGGTATCGAGTGCTAACGATAGCGGGGGCCGGCGGCCTGCGGCAACCGGCCCCCCGCACCGCGGCGTTCGGGCCACGCAGGCCGGGCCGGCGGCCTGCGGCAACCGGCCCCCGCACCGCGGCGTTCGGGCCACGCAGGCCGGGCCGGCGTGTAGCGATCGGACCGGGAGGGTATGGGCGCGCCACCAAGGCTAGCGAGGAGGCGGAAGATGAAGCGGGTGCTGGTTGCGTTGGCGTTGGTCGGCTCGGTCCTCCTGGGTTCGACGGCCCCGGCGGTGGCCGCCACCACCGGGCGCCAGACCTTCGTGGTCGTGCTGCGGGACGACACCTCCACCGTCTACGGGTCAGGGCCGATATCGGGCATCGGCACCTTCTCCGAGGACCCCAACAACTCTGACCTGGTCACGTTCACCTTCCCCGACGGCTCCGTCACCCTCGCCGCACCTTCCACCGAGGAGTCCGAGTCGTTCAACGAGGTGGCCTGTGTCGGCCGGTTCTCCTTCGGCGGCGACTACACCATCGCCCACGCCACCGGCGCCTACGCCGGCGCCACCGGTTCGGGCACGTTCAGCGGCACCGGCATCTTCGTCGG
>DATLGZ010000231.1:0-3329 GCA_035540235.1 Acidimicrobiales bacterium
TCACCGCACCAGGTCCCGGAAGATGCTCTCCAGCGACTCGTCGAGGGGGCGCACCTCGCGCAGGCGCGAACCCACCGCCGAAGCCACCCGGGGCAGCACCCGGGCCAGCTCGGCCGCCCTGGCGGTGGAGACGGTCATGTCGTCGCCGTCGAGGGCCACCCCCGTCACCGCCTCCTCCCGCACCAGGGCCGCCCCCAGGACGCGAGGCGAGGAGGCCCGCACGAGCACCCGCCGGGGCCGCTCGACCATGGCGTCGCGGATGGCCCGCCGGTCGCCGGCGGCCGCCAGCCGCCCGTTGACCACCACCACGATGCGCTCGGCCAGCCGCTCGACCTCGTGGAGGACGTGGGAGCTGACGATCACCGTCCTGCCCGCCTCGCCCAGCGACCGGAACAGGCCGATGAGGTTGGCCCGCTGCACGGGGTCGGCCCCGTTCAGCGGCTCGTCGAGCACAAGCACACGGGGGGAGGTCACCAGGGCGGCCGCCACCTTGGCCCGCTGGCGCATGCCCTTGCTGAACCCCTCCAGGCGGCGGTCGGCCACGTCGGTCAGCCCCACCGTCTCGAGGGCGGCGTCGGGGGCGCCGCGGTCGGCCACGCTAAACAGGTCGGCCCGGTAGCGCACGAGCTGGCGGGCGGTGAGGGGGCCGGGCACGGCCTCGTCCTCGGGCACGAGGGCGAGGGCGGCCCGCACGCCGGCGTCGAGGCGGGGGTCCCCGCCCACCACCTTGACCGTCCCCCGGCTGGGGGGCAGGAGTCCGGTGATCACCCGCAGCAGGGTGGTCTTGCCCGCCCCGTTGGGCCCGAGCAGGCCCGTGACCCCGGTGCCGAACGAGCACGACAGCTCGGAGAGGGCCACCTTCTGGCCGAACCAGGCCGACACCGCGCCGACCTCCACCGTGGGGTCAGCCACGAAGGCGGCGTCGCGACTGGCGGCGGCCCGGGCGGTCACGCCTCCGACCACCGGTAGCGCCACAGCAGGGTGGCGAGGGAGACGCCCACGACCACCAGGTAGGCCACCACCGCCAGGGCGGCCCCGCCGTCGAGCTGGGACAGCCGGAAGCCGTCGTCGAGGCGGCCCAGGAAGACGAGGTCGCGCAGGTAGAGGGGCACGGCGAGGAGGTTGAGCACCTCGGTGGCGGGGCTGGCGCCCTCCGCCGCCCGCAGGATGCCGGCGACCGACGAGCTGACCAGCAGGACCCCGAGGATCGACGCGCCGGCCACGATGCGGCGGGTGGTGAGCGAGGCCAGGGCGAGGCCGATGGCGGCGTAGTAGAGCGACAGCAGGGCCACTGCCACCGGCACCTGCCACAGCACGGCGGAGTTGGCGGTGAGGTAGTCGATGGCGCCATCCCGGTTGACCAGCATCTGGCCGACGTAGAGGACCACCTGGGGCAGGAAGGAGAAGGCGAACAGCAGCCCGCCGATGGCGCCCAGCTTGGCCAGGGCGTAGTCGGTGCCCGACAGGGGGCGGGCGAAGACCAGCGACAGGAAGCGGGAGCGGCGGTCGGGGCAGAGCACGTCGGGGGCCACCAGGGCCACGAACAGCAGCAGCGAGCTGGAGTGGCCCACGTAGCCCCGGTAGGTGACGATGCGGACGGCGTCGAGGGGGGTGTCGCGGGTGACGTAGGCGATGCCCACGTTGACCAGGGCGGGGATGGCCACGATGCCCAGCAGCATCCACGGGAGGAACTTCTGGCGCCAGCTCCGGCGGATGCCCAGGGCCCGTCGCAGGGTGGACTTGACGAGGGCGGCCACCGCCGCCCGCCGTCCACCGCGCGCTCCGTCGTAGGGGCGGTAGCCGCGGTCGTAGATGGTGCCGGTGGGAGCGGCGGTCACGACGCCGCCCGGCGGAGGAACACGTCGTCGAGCGTGCCCACCCGGGTGGACAGGCGGTGGAGGGGCAGGCCCAGCTCGGCCACCACGTCGCGGATGACGTCGAGGTCGGCGTCGGCGGCGGCCGCCACCTCCACCGACCCGTCGGCCGCCATGGTCGCGGTCAGCCCCCTCCGGGCCAGCCCCGCCACCAGCCCGTCGCCCCGGTCGTCGACCTCGACCACCACCACGCCCGTGCGCTCCAGCAGCTCGTCGGTGGTTCCGGAGACCACGAGGCGGCCGGCGTCGAGCATGACCACGTGGTCGCACACCTGCTGCACGTCGTCGAGCAGGTGCGTGGCGAGCAGGACGGAGATGCCGAACCCGCCCAGTCGGGCCACCAGGTCGAGCATGGCCTCCCGCCCGAGGGGGTCGAGGCCGGCGGTGGGCTCGTCGAGCAGCAGCAGCTCGGGGTCGGCCACCAGGGCCTGGGCCAGCTTGGTGCGCTGGCGCATGCCGGTGGAGTAACCCTCGATGGGGCGGAAGCGGGCCTCGTCGAGCCCCACCAGGTCGAGCACCTCCGACGCCCGCTGGCGGGCGGCCGACGCCGGCAGCCCGGCCAGCTCCCCCAGGGTGGCGACCACGTCGGTGGCACTCTGGTCGGTGGGGAGGCAGTCGTGCTCGGGCATGTAGCCGAGCCGGCCCCGGGCCCCGGCCGGGTCGGCGCCCACGTCGACCCCCGCCACCTCGACCGAGCCCTCGGTGGGGCGGGTGAGGCCGAGCAGCAGCCGGAAGAACGTGGTCTTCCCCGCCCCGTTGGCGCCTACCAGGCCGATGCGGCCGGCGGGGACGTCGATCGTCAGCCCGTCGAGCGCGGTGACCCCGCCGAACCGCTTGGTCAGCCCGGCGGCACGGAGCAGGGGGCCGGCCATGCCGACTCAAGGTACCGCCCGCCGGGCCCCGGGGTGCTCTGCACCGTCAGGGGTCTGGAGCGTCCCGCTTCGCGAGCGGTGATGCCGGCGGCGGATCGGCGAGTAGCCCCAGCTTCACAACTAGTCGTCGACCACGATCGCCCGGGCGGTGAACAGGGCCAGCGCAACAGGGACGATCTGGTCGCTGCCGATCGTGATGCCCTGCAACGCGTCGGCTCCACTGATCCGGTCCAGGCGCGATTGCGTGAACCGCGTCCCCGACAGGTTGCTCTTCGATACCTGGGCGCCGCTCAGGTCGCAGCGCACAAAGCGACACCCGGGCATGTCGGCCCCGTACAGGTCGGCCTCCACCAGCTCGCAGCCGTCGAACTCGGCTCGCTCCCACCGGGTCATCCGGAAGTTCGCTCCGTCGAGCCGGCAATCGACGAAGGCGACGTCCTTGAACCGGCCACGCGCGGCCTGAACGCCAGACAGCCGGCAGCCACGGAACTCGACCCGAGCGCACGACCCCTCATCGAGCACGAGCCCCGAGAGATCGCAGCCGGTCAGGACGCAATCAACGAGCCGGCTGGCCTCGAGGCGC
>DATLGZ010000232.1:0-1752 GCA_035540235.1 Acidimicrobiales bacterium
GCCGCCGCCGCCCATCTCATCGCTAGCGATGAGATGGGCGGCGGCGGCGCGACGTTGGTGAGCGTCGGCCACGGGACACTCTCCATCGGCGGCGGTGGCGGCGGCGGCTCGGGGAACGTGAGGGAGGCGGACCCCCGCTGCTCGCCGGCGCCGTTGCACCCGGTGGAGACCGCGGTCACGGTGACCTTCCGGGGGGTGTCGTCGGCGTAGCGGTGGGTGACGGAGGCGACGCCCATCCAGAGGGGCAGCTTGGTGTAGGTGCCCGCCGGCCACCCGCCCGCGGTCATCTTGCAGGGGTGGGGGTTCTTGTACGTCTCCGTCGGGCTGCCGTCACCCCAATCGACGATCACCCGGTCGATGTACCCGTCGCTGTCCTCGACGTCGGCGTACAGGGTGATCACCCGAGGTGCGTAGGGGTGGACAGAGGCCGGTCGCAGCGACGGCAGCTGCGGGCCCTGAGGCGTCGGCGCCGCCCCGCCGCCGCCGATCTCCAACTGGCCGTCCAGGCTGCCGTAACCGCTGGCCCCGGGGGCGCACACCCCGCCCCACCGGGCGCTGAGGCTGAAGTTCCAGCGACCGGCCTTGTTGTAGACGTGCCGGAACTCGCCCCGCACCGTGTTCGACTTCGGCTCCCGGGCCGCGCAACCACTCCTGTCGCCAGGCGGAGGCGGTGGCGGGTACTGGCCCTCGCTCCCGTCGCCGAACTGGAGCATGAGGTTGCAGCACATGGCGCCGGCGGGCATCGACGCCTCGGCGAGGAAAGTCACCGGTTCGCCGGCGCGAGGCGACGGGGTGCTGAGCACCAGGCGAAGGGTGATCCCGTTCGAGACGCCCGTCCACTCGGTGCGCCCGGCCTTGAACGGAGTGATCACCGCGCCCGGGGTCCGGTGGCCCGGGAGCGGCGGGGCGGCCGTCGAGCCACCCGAGCCGACCGAGCCGGCGGGGCCGTCGACGGGCGGGTGGGTGTTCGTCGTCGATGCCGGGTCGTCGATCGCCACGGCATCCGAGAGCTGCGAGGCCCCGAGCGACGCCCCGGCACCTGCCGTCTCGGTCGGCGCCGGACGCTTCTCGACCACGACGGCGGCCGCGACGCCGGCGGTGAGCGCCACGACGGTCAGCGCGGCGACCGCGGCGCTGGTCAGGCCCGTCGGCCGTATGCGGATGAGCCTCACGGTGGCGATCGTCGGCAGGTCGCCCGTGGATCTTTAGTGCTCAGTGGCGCCGGCCGGCGTGGTCCAGAGCCCGCAGCGGGGGGACGGCTTCGATCACCCGGCTGAAGGAGACCAGCTCGCCGGCGACGTTGAGGGCGGCCACGGCCACGAGGGTGACGTCGCGGGCGGCCGGTCCGCAGGCGGCCACCACGCCGAGACCGAGGACGGCGCCCAGGACGTTGGAGCCGGCGTCGCCCAGCATCAGCCGCTCGTGCAGGTCGTCGAGGAAGAGCCCGAGGGCGGCGCCGACGACCACCGCGGTGGCGCTCAGGTCTCCCGTGTGGCGGACGGCCACGAGAAGGACGAGGAAGGCACCGACGCTCGCCTTGATCGCCCGGCCCGGCGCCCGGTCGAAGAGGTTGGCCAGGTTGGCGCACAGGGCGACCAGCGCGGCGTCGGCCAAAAGTCGCCCGGGCGACTCGCCCACGAACGGGGCGACGACGAGGAGGGCCAGCGCTCCTCCGCCGAAGAGCTTGAGGGCGCCGGGCCGGGCGATCAAGGCGAGCGTCGGTGCCTTCCTCGTCCTTCTCGTGGCCGTCCG
>DATLGZ010000233.1:0-2662 GCA_035540235.1 Acidimicrobiales bacterium
GGCAAGATCCGCCTGCTCGAGGCGGGGGCCTTCGAGGACGTGGACGCAGCGATGATGGCCCACCCGGCGGGGGTCGACCGGGCCGAGGCCACCGTCATCGCCATCGCCACCTGGCGGGTGGAGTACGACGGGGTGGGGGCCCATGCCGCCGCCCACCCGGAGCGGGGTCGCAACGCCCTCGACGCCGCGGTCCTCGGTTACAACGCGGTGGCCGCCCTGCGCCAGCACATCGCCGACGACGAGCGGGTCCACGGGATATTCCTGGAGGCGGGGCGCAAGCCCAACATCGTGCCCTCCCGGGCGGTGGCGGAGTGGTACGTGCGCTCCCGCACTCTCGACTCCCTGCAGGCCCTGAAGGACCGGGTGCGGGCCTGCCTGGAGGCGGGGGCGGCCGCCGCCGGCTGCCAGCTCACCATCGCCCCCACCTGCCCGGAGTACTCCGAGCTGCGCAGCAACCGGCCCCTGCTCGAGCTCTACCGGGCCAACAGCGAGGCCGCCGGCCGGACCGTGCCCCCCCTGGCGCCGGGAGAGCGCTTCGCCGTCTCGACCGACATGGGCAACGTCAGCCTGGCCTGCCCGTCCATCCACCCCCTGGTGGCGGTGTCGCCACCCGAGGTGGCCCTCCACACCGCCGACTTCGCCACCTGGGCGGCGTCGCCCGCCGGCGAGCGGGCGGTGGTCGACGCCGCCACCGCCCTGGCCATGACCGCGGTCGACGTGTGGATGCGGCCGGGCGCGGCCGAGGACATCCGCGCCGCCTTCGCCGCCGGCCCCTAACCTCGTCGCCGGGAAGGGGGGAGGCGAGTGCACCCGTACGTCCACGAGGAGTTCACCGACGACGAGGCGGAGGTCCTCCGGCGCTACGTCACCAACCTCGAGGGGCCGGTGTTCGCCCTGGTCAACCTGCCCGAGGTGGTCAAGGGCGCCCTGTTCGCCCGCTACTCCCGCACCCACAAGAGCCTGCGGCGGCTGTTCCTCGACGAGTTCGTGGGGGAGCTGGACACCGCCGGGGACGCCTCGATCGACGCCACCGTGGGCCTGGCCCGGGCCGAGGACCTCTACCGGCGGGTCTTCTTCGAGTACGGCGACGACTCGGTGGCCCAGCTGGGGGGCGTCCACCTGGCCTGCGAGCAGGCGTCCAACCTGCTCACCAAGGTGCTGGAGTGGGGCCGGCTGATGGCCTACCTCGAGCAGTCGACCCGCTACCTGGCCTACGACACCCGGCTCGAGGGCCGCTTCCGGTACCACCGGCCGGCCGAGGTCCTCTCCTCGCCCCTGGGCACCCGCTACGTGGCCGACATAGACAGCCTGTTCGCCACCTACGCCGAGCTGCTGCCGGCCATGGTCGACTGGTACCGCGAGCGCCACCCCCGCCAGCCCGGCGACTCCGACCTCGTCTACCGGCGAGCCATCCGGGCCAAGGCCTTCGACTCCCTGCGCGGGCTGCTGCCCGCCGCCGCCGTGTCGAACGTGGGCATCTACGGCAGCGGCCAGGCCTACGAGCAGCTGATCCTGCGCATGCGGGCCCACCCGCTGCCCGAGGCCCGGGCCTACGCCGAGCTGATGCTGGCCGAGCTGCGCAAGGTCATCCCCAGCTTCCTCTCCCGGGTCGACCGGCCCGAGCGGGGCGGGGAGTGGACGGCCTACCTGGCCGCCACCGCCGCCGCCACCGCCGAGGTGGCCGAGCGGCTGCTGGCGGGCATGGAACCCGAGCCCCGCCCCGCCGTCACCCTGGTCGACTGGGACCCCGACGCCGAGGTGAAGCTGGCGGCCGCCATCCTCTACCCCCACAGCTCGCTACCCGACGACCAGCTGCTGGAGCGGGCCCGGGCCCTCACCGGGGCCGAGCGGGAGGCGCTGCTGGCGGCGTGGGTGGGGGAGCGGCGCAACCGCCGCCACAAGCCGGGCCGAGCCCTCGAACGGGTGGGCTACCGCTTCGACGTGCTCTCCGACTACGGCGCCTTCCGCGACCTCCAGCGCCACCGCATGCTGACGATCCAGTGGCAGCCCCTCACCCCCCGCCACGGCTTCGAGCTGCCCGCCGACGTGGCCGAAGCGGGCCTGGGCGAGCGCTTCGAGGAGGCCATGGCCACCTCCGCCGCCCTCCACGACGCCCTGGCCGACGCCTTGGGCGACCGCCACCCCGCCTCGCCCGCCTACGCGGTGGCCCTCGCCTACCGCGTCCGCTACTCGATCGACCTCAACGCCCGCTCCGCCCTCCACCTCCTGGAGCTGCGCACCCAGCCGTCGGGCCACACCGGCTACCGGAGGGTGTGCCAGGACATGCACCGCCTGATCGCCGAGCGGGCCGGCCACCGCGCCATCGCCGCCGCCATGCGGTTCGTGAGCCACGAAGGGACCGGGCTGGAGCGCCTGGAAGGCGAGCGCCGAGCCGAGGAGCGCCGCCGCCAGGCCGCCTCCGGCACCTAAGTCTCAATGAATGATCGAGCATGCCGCCTGACCAGCCTCGACGCGCGAAGTGGCTGGTCAAGGCATATGTGATGGGGGCTCGAGCGAGTTGACAGGCCTTCGCCGATTGGAGAGTCTTACCCCCGTCCCTGAAGCCCCCACCTCTGGTCGTGGGCCTCAGCGCTGTCGTCGATGTCCGGTCGCTCGCGGCTGGAAGCCGGCGGGCGCTGGGGGGGTGGTGGATGGGCAGGAG
>DATLGZ010000234.1:0-2476 GCA_035540235.1 Acidimicrobiales bacterium
GAGGAGCACCTCCGCATCGCCCTCCAGTTCACCGCCCGCCCCTCCGCCCTTATCGGGGGCATGGTCATCGGCGGGGTGATCTCGCTGCTCACGGTGTGGGGCGCCAGCCTGCGCATCGGGCGGCTCAACGTCATCCGGGCCATCCGCGACCTCCCCGACCCGCCCACGGCCCGCAGCCGGGCCCAGGCCCTGGTGGCCGGCAGCGTGGGCGTGGCGGCCGGCGGCCTCCTGCTGGTCGGCGGGCTCAGCCAGACCAATTGGTTCGGCGTGCTGGTCGGGGTGCCCCTCGTGGCCCTGGGGGCCGTCCCCCTGCTGCGGCCGGCTCTCGGCGCCCGGGCGGCCAACTCGGCCGCCTGCGCCGTCACCCTGGTGTGGGGCACGACCTGCTTCATCGTCTTCCCCGACGTCTTCAAGGGCACCAGCATCCCCACCTTCGTGGTGCAGGGCCTGATCCTGGTGGCGGCGGCGGTGGCCCTGGGCGCCACCAACGCCGGCGTCGTGGGCCGGGTCGTGGCCAAGGTGGCGGGCCCGGGGCGCAGCCTGGCGCCCCGCCTGGCCTTCGCCTACCCGGTGGCCCGCCGCTTCCGCACCTCGATGCTGCTGGGCATGTACGCCCTCATCGTGTTCGTGCTGACCTTCCTGGCCGTGTTCTCCGAGCTGTTCAACGCCCAGGTTCCCCGCTTCACCGAGGAGTCGAGCGCCGGCTTCGATCTCGTCATCGACTCCAACGCCACCAACCCGGCCACCATCAACCTCCTGCTGGGCGAGCCCGAGGTGCGCACCGTGGCGCCCATCGTGCGGGGGACGCCCCGCTTCTCGGCCGCCTTCCAGCCCGAGCTCACGGCGTGGCCGCTGTCGGGCTTCGACCGCAACTTCCTGCGCTACGGCCACCCCCGGCTGGCGGCCCGCCTCGACCGCTTCCCCACCGACCGGGCGGCGTGGGAGGAGGTCTACGACACCGCCGAGTACGTGTTCGTCTCCGACTTCTTCCTCGACCCCGGCGGCGGGCCGCCCCGGGCCCGCGTCAACGTGGGCGACCGCATCACCGCCTTCAACCCCCAGACCAACGACCGGCGGGAGCTGACGGTGGCCGGCATCCTCAGCTCCGACTGGCTCGACATGGGCGTGGTCACGGGGGCGCCGCTGGCCGGCGAGTTCCTGGCCGCCGGGGCGGTGTCCAACCGCCACTTCGTCCGCCTCAACGACGGGGTCGACGTGGAGGCGGCCGCCCGCCGCCTCACCGGCGAGATGGTGCGCAACGGCGTGCAGGCCGACTCCATCGAGTCGGTGATCCGGCTGCGCCTCCAGCAGCAGGAGGGCTTCATCCGCCTCATGCAGGGCTACCTCGCCCTCGGCCTGCTGGTGGGCATCGCCGGCCTCGGTGTGGTCATGGTGCGGGCGGTGCGGGAGCGGCGCCGCCAGATCGGCATGCTGCGGGCCATGGGCTTCTCCCGGGCCGTGGTGCGCTCCGCCTTCCTGCTGGAGGCGGCGTTCGTGGCCGTGCAGGGAATCCTCGTGGGAGTGGTGCTGGCCCTCGTCGTCAGCTTCCAGCTGCTGACCAACTCCGCCGTCTTCGGCGAGAGCCGCCTCGCCTTCTCGGTGCCGTGGCTGGCCCTGGCGGTGCTGCTGGCCGCTTCCCTCGCCGCCTCCCTGGCGGCCACCGCCGTCCCCGCCAGCCAGGCCTCCCGCATCCGCCCGGCGGTGGCGCTGCGCATCGCGGAATGAGCTGAAGGGGCCGGGCTGCGTGCCGATGCAACAGGGCGGAGCGTGGCGCCGGTAGTGGTCGTTTACCTATAGCGATCCGGCGAGTACGCTGGCTCAGTTCGGCTGGTCCGTTTCGGCTATGGATCGGAGGTGGCGGGATGGCTCTGCTGGGTGGCCCCCCCGCCGACCCACGCCGCTCCTTCGCCGGCATGGTGGGCAACGCCCTCACCGCCCGCGGCTACCTGTGCCGGCCCGACGGCGACGCCGTCCACATCGAGTTCCCCCAGCGGGGCGTTCTGGGGTTGGCCAACGTGTGGCAGCTGTGCCTGGCCGCCCCGCCCCGTGAGTGGCCCCGCATCGTCGAGCGCTTCCTCGACTCGGTGCTGCCCGGGCTGGAGCCGGCGCCCCACGAGGACCTCGACACGGTGCTCCCCGCCCTGCGGGTGCGGGTCATGCCCGAGGACGAGGGCGAGGGCCGCCACCGTCCCTCGCTGGCGGCTCGCCCGCTGGCCGACGGCCTGCGGGCGGTGCTGGCCGTCGACCGGCCCACCATGGTCGAGCTCGTCCCGGCGGCCCGCCTGGCCCGCTGGGCCGCCTCCGAGGACGAGCTGTTCGCGGCCGGCTACACCAACGTGCGCCACGAGCCCGAGCCGCAGCTGTCGGTCGCCCCGGTGGAGGAGGGGGTGCTCCTCACCCGGGTGTGGGGGGAGAGCTTCTACACCGCCACGTGGGTGCGCTGGCTCGCCGACCTCCTCGGCCCCCTCCCCCCCGG
>DATLGZ010000235.1:0-3244 GCA_035540235.1 Acidimicrobiales bacterium
CCGGAGAGCCGGCGCCCCGCCCCTCTCACGGGCGTCCTCACCGACCGCGGCAGCAGGCGGGCCAAGACGGCCCGCCTGCGGCGGCGGCAGTGCCGGTTCTGCGAAGGCGTCACGCTGTGGTTCACCGGGCGCCCGTCGGCCGGCAAGACCACCCTGGCCCTGGCCCTGGAGCAGCAGCTGCGCTCCGAAGGCCACCGCGTCGAGGTGCTCGACGGCGACGTCCTCCGCACCGTGCTCACGCGCGGCCTCGGGTTCTCCCGAGAGGACCGGGACGAGAGCGTCCGCCGGGCCGGCTTCGTGGCCAGCCTCCTCAGCCGCAACGGCGTCACCGTCCTGTGCGCCCTGGTGTCGCCCTACCAGGAGGCGAGGGACGAGGTGCGGGCCCTCCACGGCGACCGCTTCGTGGAGGTGTACGTGTCCACCCCCACCGAGGTGTGCGCCGAGCGAGACGTCAAGGGCCTCTACGCCAAGCAGCGGCAGGGGCTGGTGACGGGCCTCACCGGCGTGGACGACCCCTACGAGGCGCCCGTCGCCCCCGAGGTGGTCGTCCCCGCCCACACCCAGACCATCGACGCATCGGTCAAGACCATCCTGGAGGTGCTGGCATGACCGCCACGCTCAAGCCCACGCTCAAGCCCACGCTCAACCCCACCCGCGACCGCGACCGGCGGGCGCCCCGGCCGAAGCCCGAGGAGGGGCCCGGGTACTTCATCCTCTCCCTCGACCTCGAGCTGGCGTGGGGCGTGTTCGCCTACGACGCCCTGGAGGCCCAGCGGCCCTACCTGGTGGGCGAGCGAGAGGTGATCCGCCATCTCCTCGACCTGCTGGACCGCTACCGGATCCCGGCCACGTGGGCCACGGTGGGCCACCTGTTCCTGGACTCGTGCCAGCGCTCGGCCGACGCCGTGCACCCCGACGTGCTGCGGCCCACATACCCCTGGTACGGCAAGGACTGGCACCACCTCGACCCGTGCACCGACGTGGCCTCCGACCCGCTGTGGTACGGGCCCGACATCATCGACGAGATCGTGGGGCGTCCCACCGCCCACGAGATGGGCACCCACACCTTCTCCCACATCGTGGTGGGCGACCCCGCCTGCACCCGGGAGGAGTTCCGCTCGCAGCTGCGGGCCTGCCGTGACGTGCACGAGGCCAGGGGGCTGGGGATGCGCAGCATCGTGTACCCCAACAACCGCATCGGCCACCTCGACGTGCTCGCCGAGGAGGGCGTGGTCGCCTACCGGGGCAACCTGGACCGGTGGTACACCGGGCTGGGCGGGCGCCTGAAGCGGCTCTGCTACCTGGCCGACTACACGGTGGCGGCGACGCCTCCCACCTACCCCACCACCGACCGGGTGGAAGGGCCGCTGGTGAACCTGCCGGCGTCGATGTTCCTCCTGCCCCGGGACGGGGTGCGGCGGGCCGTGCCCCTCGCCTCCCGCCGCCAGCAGGCGCTGCGGGGCGTGCGCCGGGCGGTCGAGCGGGGCGAGATCTTCCACCTGTGGTTCCACCCCTTCAACCTGGCCACCGACCCCGGTCTGCTCGACGTGCTCGACCGGGTCTTCTCCGAGATCGCCGACCACACCGCCGGCGGGAGGATGGTCCCCATCACCATGGGCGGACTGGCCGACCAGCTGCTCCACCAGGAGGTGACGGCGCACCCGGGCCACCGCCTCCCGGCGTAGGCTCGGGCCGAGGCCGCGGGTGACCCGCGGCCTCGAGCGGCGGGTCGCTGGGAGAGCACGAGGCCCTTTCGATGTACAGACGACTGCTCGACCTCCTGCGGTGCCCCCACTGCGGGACGCCGTTCGAGGTCCACGCGCTCGGTCCCGAGGCCGCCGGCGGCGAGATCGAGGCGGGCCTGCTTCGTTGCGCGGGCGGCCACTGGTACCCCGTGGCCGGGGGGATTCCCCGCCTGCTGCCCGACGCCCTCGACGAGCACTGGGCGGCGCTGGCGCCGCTGGTGGAGGCGTCGCCGTCCCCCGCCCTGGCCGACCTGCGGTCCCGGGCCGCCAAGGGCACGGCGGCCGCCTACGACCGCCAGACCCGGGCCAACTTCAGCTCGGAGTGGGACTACCACGAGGTGGGCGACAAGACGTGGGGCATGGCCCTCGACGACCGGGTGCGGTGGTTCTTCCTCGACCCCCTCGGCATCCCCCAGGATCAGCTGGCGGGCAAGGTGGTGCTCGACGCCGGCTGCGGCAACGGCAGCCAGTCGGTCGCCTACACCGCCTTCGGCACCGAGGTGGTCGCCGTCGACATCAGCTCCGGCCTCGAGCGGGGCCACGCCTACCGCCATCGCCACCCTGGGGCCCGGCCCGACCGGGTGCACTTCGTGCAGGCCGACCTGCAGGCGCCGCCCCTCGCCCCCGCCAGCGTTGACGTCATCCACTCCTCGGGCGTGCTCCACCACACGCCGAGCACGGAGCGGACCTTCCGGGGCCTGGTTCCGCTGCTCAAGCCGGGGGGCACGTTCTACACGTGGCTCTACAAGCGCGAGCCGGTCGTCACCCCCGTGGTCAACGGCATCCGCCGCGTCACCACCCGCCTCCCCTCGCCCGTCTTCGCCCGGGTGGCGGGCGTGATGGCCCCCGCCTTCATGGGCTTCTGCTGGGCGGTCGATCGCCTGGGCATCCGCAAGTACCCGCCGCTGGCCCGCCGGGAGGCGGCCCTCGCCCTCCTCGACATCTTCGGCGCCCCCTACGCCCACTACCACTCCTACCCAGAGGTGGCGGGCTGGTACGCGTCGGAGGGCTTCGTCGAGGTGTGGCCCTGCAACGACGACCGCCGGGGCTTCGGGGCCTGCGGCCGCCTGGCGCCGGCCGGGGAGCGGCCGCAGGCGGCGCCGGCGGCCGAGGTCGCGGGGCCGAGCTGACCCCGGGCCGCCGCTGATGTGCGGGATCGCGGGGTGCGTAGACCCGGCCGCCACCGACCACGGGACGACGGTCGAGCGCCAGCTGGCCACCCTGGAGCACCGCGGCCCCGACTCGGCGGGCGTGTTCCGGGGCGAGGGGGCGGCCGTGGGCCAGACCCGGCTGGCGGTGATCGACCTCGTCACCGGCGACCCGCCCATCGCCAACGACGACGGGTCGATCGGCGCCGTCCTCAACGGCGAGATCTACAACTTCGCCGACCTGCGGGCCGAGCTGCGCGACCAGGGCTGCAAGCTGGCCACCGAGGGCGACACCGAGGTGCTGGCCCACCTGGCCGAGACGCACGACCCCGTCGCCCTGGCCCGCCGCCT
>DATLGZ010000236.1:0-3008 GCA_035540235.1 Acidimicrobiales bacterium
CCCGCCACCCAGCCGTCACGCTCCAGGTGGGCCAGCGCCAGGCCGACCTCGGCCGGCGACCGGCCGGCGGCCACCACCACCTGCTCGAACGTGGCCGGCTGCCACCCCAGCGCCTCCAGCACGGCCGCCCCCGCCTCGCCGGGCGGCGGCCGGGGGTCGGCCCGCGCCGCCGCCCCCCGGGACGCACAGGGCCCCCCGTGGGCCAGGTCGAGGGCGACGAGGACGTCCTGGGCGTCGCGGACGGGGTGGCAGCCCTCGCTCAGCAAGGCGTTGGGCAGGTCGGAGGTGGCGGACCGGACGGGGCCGGGCACGGCCATCACCTGGCGGTCGCGGGCCATGGCGGCCTCGACCGTGTAGCGGGAGCCGCCGGCGTGAGGCGACTCGACGACCACCACGACCTCGGCGAGAGCGGCGAGGATCCGGTTGCGGACCGGGAACCGCCACGGCTCGGGCGGTGCGCCCATCGGCGCCTCCGACAGGAGGACGCCGGCCTCCGCCACCCGCCGCCACAAGGCGTCGTGGCGGCGGGGGTAGACGACGTCTACGCCGCTGCCCACCACGGCCACCGGCGGCCCGGCGCCGGCGGAGGAGCCGGCCGCAGCCAGGGCGCCGGTGTGGGCGGCGCCGTCAACGCCCAGGGCCAGGCCGGAGACCACCCGCACACCGCTGGCGGCCAGGTCTCTACCCAGCTCGAACGCCACCTCCCGCCCGTAGCGCGTGCAACTGCGGGTGCCCACGAGAGCCACCCGGCGCCCTTCGACGGCGCCCACGTCGCCCAGGGCGAACAACACCGGCGGAGGCTCGGGGTCGGCGGCCAGCACCGGCGGGTAGCCGGGCCGCCCGGGCACGATCACGGTGACCCCCGCCGCCTCCAGGGCGGCCCAGCCGGCGGCGACCTCGGCGTCGTCCGGGGAAGGGCGGCGGCCCCGCTCCGCCAGCGCCCGCCGCCACCCGTCGGCCGGGTCGCCACCGGCCAGCAGCCGGGCCAGCGCCGCCGGCCCCACCCCGGGCAGGCCAGCCACCGCAGCGGCGTAGGCCTCGGGCGGGAGGGCGCCGGCCGTCATGCCACCGCCTCGTCGATGCCGGTGTCGCCCCGGAGGCCCAGGGCCAGGCAGACGTGCTCCTCTCCCACCACCAGACCGTCGCCGGCCAGGTCGGCGAGGGTGCGGGCCACCCGCCGCACCCGGTGCAGGCCCCGCCCGCTGAGGGTGCCGGCCCGCAGCTTGTACTCGAGCAGCTTGGCGGCGGCGGGGGCGAGGGGCGCCGCCTCGTCGAGCCGGCCCGGCGGCAGGTCGGCGTTGGCCCGCACGCCCCGCTCGGCCGCCCGCCGGCGGGCCTCCGCCACCCTGGCGGCCACCGCCGCCGACGGCTCTCCCGGCTCACCGCCGACCAGGGTGGCGGGATCGGGGCGGGAGACGGCGACGCGCAGGTCGAAGCGGTCGAGGAGCGGCCCGGAGATGCGGCGGGCGTAGCGGGTGCGGCCGCTGGGGCCGCAGCGGCACTGCCCCTCGCCGCCGCCCCGGCCGCACGGGCACGGGTTGGTGGCCGCCACCAGCAGGAAGCGGGCGGGCAGGGTGACGCTCCCCCGGGCGCGGGACAGGCGGATCACCCCCTCCTCCAGCGGCTGGCGGAGCGAGTCGAGCACCGCCCGGGGGAACTCGCCCAGCTCGTCGAGGAAGAGCACGCCACCGTGCGCCAATGAGATCTCACCGGGGCGCATCCAGGCCGATCCCCCGCCGACAAGGGCGACGGCGGACGCCCCGTGGTGGGGCGCCCGGAAGGGCGGGCGCTCGACCAACCCGCCCGGCGGCATGGGGACGCCGGCGGCCGAGTGCACCGTGGTCGCCTCGAGGGCCAGGTCGCTGCCCAGGGGAGGGAGCAGCCCGGGCACCCGCCGGGCCAGCATCGTCTTGCCCGCGCCGGGCGGGCCCACCAGCAGGAGGTGGTGGCCGCCGGCGGCGCACACCTCGGCCGCCGTGCGGCCCACCGGCTGGCCCCGCACCTCGGCCAGGTCGAGCAGGGGCGGGCCGGGCCGCTCCCCACCGTCGCCCCCCGGACCGGGCGGATCGGGCCACGGCTCCTCGCCCTTCAGGGCGGCGACCAGCTCGCCCAGGGTGGCGACGCCCCGCACCTCGTGGCGGCCGAGGACGGCCGCCTCCCGGACGCTGGCCGGCGGCACGACCACCGTCTTGGCCTCCATGGCCGCCACCATCGGCACCACCCCGGGCACGGCTCGCACCGACCCGTCGAGGCCGAGCTCACCGAGGAAGGCCATGCCCTCGGCGCAGGTGGCGGGCAGCTTGGCCTCGCCCGCGGCCAGCAGGAGGGCCACGGCGATGGGCAGGTCGAGCCCGGGGCCGCCCTTGCGGACCCCAGAGGGGGCCAGGTTGACCGTGACCCGCTTGAGCGGCCACACCAGCCCGCTCGACAGCAGGGCGGCCCGCACCCGGTCGCGTGACTCGCGGCAGGCGGCATCGGGCAGGCCGACGATGGTGAACCCGGGGAGGCCGTTGGAGACGTGGACCTCGATCGAGACGGGACGGCCCTCAACCCCGAGAAGGGTGGCGGACGGGACGGTGGCGATCACGGCGGCTCCAAGCGGGGCAGGGCACGGGGGAGAGCCGTCCGCCGGCCGCTCGAGCGTGGGGTCACCCTATCCGGGGGGTGTGACAATGACCCCCGGGCCGCACCCCCGGTTGCGTTCCGGTGGTGGTGTGGCGCTCGCGCCCTAGAAGGCCCCTTCGAGCACCTCTACCCGGCCCGCCAGGACGGAGGCCACGTCGAAGCGGATGGCGACGGCCCGGACCTCCCCCTCGCTCAGCCAGCGCGCCGCCAGGTGGCGGATGCGGGCCTGCTTCTCCCGCCCTACCGCCTCCACCGGCGCCCCGAAGGCGGTCGAGGAGCGGGTCTTGACCTCGCAGAAGACATAGGACCGGCCCCGGCGCACCACCAGGTCGAGCTCGCCCTCCCGGCAGCGCCAGTTGCGGACCACGACCTGGTAGCCGCGG
>DATLGZ010000237.1:0-3034 GCA_035540235.1 Acidimicrobiales bacterium
AAGATGGAGCACGCCGCCCGCCGGCCCTTCCCCGAGCCCGAGATCACGGTGGTGGACCTGGCCGGCTTCGCCCTGGAGCTGGCCGTGTGGGGCGCCGACCCGGCCTCGCTGGCCTTCCTCGACCCACCCCCGGCCCGGGCCCTGGAGGAGGGGCGGGCCCTCCTCCGGGTGCTGGGCGCCCTCGACGCCGACGGCCGCCCCACCGCCGAGGGCCGGGCCATGGCCGAGCTGCCCCTCCACACCCGCCTGGCCCGCATGGTCACGGGCGCCCCCGGATGGACGGCGTGCGTGCTGGCCGCCCTGTTGGAGGAGCGCGACGTGCTGCGGGGCCGTCCCGACGACGTGCCGGTAGACGTGGTCGAGCGGGTGCGGCTGCTCGACGACCGCTCCGCTCGCCATCCGGCCATGGACGGCGCCGCCGTGGGGGCGGCCCGGCGGCGGGCGCGGGAGCTGGCCCGCCGCACCGGCGTGGAGCCGGCGCCCATCGACCCTCGCCAGTGCGGGCCGGTGCTGGCCCTGGCCTACCCGGACCGCGTCGCCCAGGCCCGGGGCGGGGCCCGCTTCCGGCTCCGCACCGGCGCCGGCGCATGGGTGCCCAAGGGCGACCCCCTCGCCGCCGAGCCCTTCCTGGTCGTGGCCGAGCTGGACGCCGACCGGCGCGACAGCAGGGTGCGCATGGCCGCCGCCCTCGACGGGGCCGACCTGGAGGCCGCCGCCGGGACCGAGGCCGAGGTGGTGGCCTCGATCGGGCGGGGCGGTGGCGGTGGCAGAGGACGTGGAGGAAGCAGCGGCAGTGGCGCCAACGGCGGCGAGCTACGGGCCACCGTGACCCGCCGCATCGACAGCCTCGTGCTGGGGACGGTGACGGCCACCGCCCCGGCCGGCGCCGAGGTCACCGCCCATCTCCTGGCCGAGGCCCGCTCCACCCAGCTGGCCGCCTTACGCTGGACGGAGGAGGCCCGCTCGCTGCAGCAACGGGTCGCCTTCCTGCGCCGGGCCGCCGGCGCAGACTGGCCCGACCTCTCCGACGGCGCCCTCCTGACCGGTGTGGACGAGTGGCTGGCCCCGCTGCTGGCCGGCGCCACCCGGCGCAGGGAGCTCGCCAAGGTCGACATGGCCAGGGTCCTGCGGGGCATGCTCGGCCACCAGCGGGCGGCCGAGGTCGACCGCCTCGCCCCCCTCGCCTGGACCACGCCCGCCGGCCGCCGCCTGCCCCTCGACTACGGCGGAGACCAGCCCGCGGCCCGGGTGCGGGTGCAGGACGTCTTCGGCGTAGCCACCCACCCCACGGTGGCGGGCGGGCGGGTGCCGGTGGTGCTGCACCTGCTGTCGCCCGCCGACCGCCCCGTCCAGCTCACCGCCGACCTGCCCCGCTTCTGGGCGGGCAGCTACGCGGCGGTGCGCAAGGAGATGTCCGGCCGCTACCCCAAGCACCCCTGGCCCGACGACCCGGCCCGGGCCGCCCCACCAGCCCGGCCACCGGGCCGGCCAGGGGGCCGGTCGCCCGGCCGGTCCTCGGGCCGGTCCCGCCGCCGGTGATCCTGGTCGACGCCGCCGGCCTGGCGGTGCGCCGACCCGATCGCCCCCTGTTCGAGGACCTGTCGGTGACGGTCCAGTCGGGCGACCGGCTGGGCGTGGTGGGGCGCAACGGCAGCGGCAAGTCGACCCTGCTGCGGGTGCTGGCCGGCGACCTCGAGCCCGAGGATGGCGTGGTCAGGAGAGGGCGGGGCGTGCGGACCGGCTTCCTGGGCCAGCGCCCCGCCCTCCCCGCCGGCACCGTGCGGGCGGCGGTGGGCGAGTCGTGGGAGGCGGCCGCCATCCTCGACCGCCTCGGCATGGGCGGGGCGCTCGGGGACGCGCCCGTCGCCACCCTGTCGGGTGGCCAGTCCAAGCGGGTGGCGCTGGCCCGCGTGCTGGTGGAGGAGGTCGATCTGCTGGTGCTCGACGAGCCCACCAACCACCTCGACCTCGACGCCATCCGCTGGCTGGAGGACCGGCTGGCGGGCTGGGGCGGCGGGCTGGTGCTGGTCACCCACGACCGCCACGTGCTCGACCGGGTGACGACCCGCGTGCTGGAGCTGGACCGGGGGCGCGGCTACCTGCACACCGGCGGCTACCAGGCGTACCTGGCCGCCCGCAGCCAGAGGGCGGAGCGGGAGGCGACGGCCGAGGCGGTGCGCCGCAACCTGGCCCGGGCCGAGCTGGCGTGGCTGCGACGGGGCGCGCCGGCCCGCACCCGCAAGCCCAAGGCCCGCATCGCCGCCGCCACCGCCGTCGTGGAGGGCCGGGGGCCGGCCGCCGACCGGCCCGCACCTCTCGACCTGGCCGCCGCCGGCACGGCCACGCCCCGCCTGGGCGACAAGGTGGTGCTGCTGCACGGCGTAGGGCACCGCTTCGGAGACGCCGGCTGGCTGTTCCGGGACCTCGACCTCGACCTCGAACCGGGAGGGCGGCTGGGCGTGGTCGGCCCCAACGGGGCGGGCAAGTCCACCGTCTTGGACATCCTCGCCGGCCGGCTCGTCCCGGCGGAGGGGCGCGTGGAGACCGGGCCCACCGTCCGCCTCGGCTACTACGACCAGACGGGGCGGGAGCTGGACGGCGCCGTCCGGGTCCGCGACGCGGTGACCGGGTCGAGGACCGACCCGCCTACGATCGACCAGCTGCGGCTGATGGAGAGGTTCTGGTTCGACGAGGACGCCCAGTGGGCGCCGGTCGAGACCCTCTCGGGCGGCGAGCAGCGCCGCCTCCAGCTGCTGCTTGTCCTGGCCCAGCTGCCCAACGTCCTCCTCCTCGACGAGCCCACCAACGACCTCGACCTCGACACCCTGCGGGCGCTGGAGGACTACCTGGAGGCGTGGCCCGGCTCGCTGGTCGTGGTGAGCCACGACCGCGCCCACCTGGAGCGCACCGTGGAGGACGTGCTCGTGCTCGACGGCGGCGGGGCGGCGGCGCTCACCCCCGGCGGGTTCGCCGCCTACGACGCCGCCCGCCGCCGGCCGCCGCCCCGGCGGGCGACGGCGGCGAGGCCCCGGCC
>DATLGZ010000238.1:0-2980 GCA_035540235.1 Acidimicrobiales bacterium
GTGCAGAACCGCTCAGGGTTGAGCTGGGGCAGCAGGGCGGCGTTCACCCGGGCCAGCAGGGCGCTCGGGCTGGGGGCGTCGGCCGCGAACGCTCGCACCGTGTAGCGCACCATGGCGGTGAGGGAGGCGGCCTCGATGCCCTTCCCGCACACGTCGCCCACCGCCAGCATCCACCGGTGGGGCCCGGTCTGCACGACGTCGTAGAAGTCCCCGCCGATGTCGCTGGCCGCCGCCGAGTAGCGGGCGGCCAGCTCCAGCCCGGGGATCTCGGGCAGCCCGGGGGGCAGCAGGGCCCGCTGGAGGGTGGAGGCCACCGTCGCCCTCTCCTCGTACATGCGGGCGTGCTCCAGGGCCAGCCCGGCCCGCCGGGCCACCTCCTCGGCCAGGGCCCGGTCGGAGGGGTCGTAGCCGGTGTGGCGGCGGGCCAGGGCGACCTCGCCCAGGGCGCGGTCCCGGGCCAGCAACGGCACGGTGAGGGCGGCCGGCGACGCCAGCAGGCGGCGGGCCTCCTCCGCTCCCAGCCCGCCGGCATGGCGGACGACGGCCCGGGGGGCGGTGGCCGCCCCCTCCACCGCGAACTCCCGCACCGCGGCGGCGTCGGCCAGGTCGGGCACGAACAAGGCGGCGACCCGGGCCAGGGTGGTGGCGTAGTCGAGGGGGGTGTCGAGCAGGCGGCGGCTGGTGGAGGAGAGGAAGGCGACCCGCCGCTCGCTCTCGTGCACCGCCTGGATGGCCCGCTGGCGGTCGGTGATGTCACGGAAGACGTTGACCGCGAACCGCACCCGGCCTTCGTCGTCGAAGACGGGACGGGCGGAGACGAGCGACCACCGGTCGCCGGCCACGCCCTGCACCCGGTAGCGGACCAGCTGCTCGGGGGCGTCCTCGCCCTGGAGGGCCCGCCGCCCGGGCAGCCGGGAGGCGTCGAGGGGGGCGCCGTCGTCGTCGAGGATCTGGAAGCGCTCCATGATGGCGGCCAGGCCGGCGCCCAGCAGCTCGACGGGGGAGCCGAAGCCCAGGATCACCGCCGCCTCGTCGTTGGCGAAGAGGAGCCGGCCGTCGGGCGCCTGGACGGTGATGCCGTCGGTGACGGCGTCGAGGGTGGCGGCCAGGGCAGCGTTGGCGGTGCGCAGCTCGGCCTCGAGAGCCTGCTTGTCGAGGGCGAAGGCGACCTGGGCGGCGGCGGTGCGGGCCACCTCCACCTCGTCGGTGCTGAAGAGGTGCGGCTCGTCGAAGTACAGCATGAACTTGCCGAGCAGCTTCCCGCCCGACACGAGGGGCACGAAGGCGACGGCGGCGATGCCCTCGGCCCCGAGGATCTCGAGGAGGGGCGCCAGCGTCGGCTCGTCCGCCACGTCGGGCACGAGCACGGGCTGGGGGTCGGGCGTGTCCCGTTGCCACGGGGAGTGGCCCTCGACGGCGGCCCGGTAGTCGTCGGAGAGGCCCCGCCAGGCGGTGAAGCGCATGACGCCGTCGGCGTCGAAGAAGAGGATGGCGGCCCGGTCGGCCCCTACCGTTCCGATCAGCAGGTCGAGGGCCTCCCGGTGGATCGGCTCGGGGTCGACGGCCCGGGCGGCGGCGTCGGCGAGGCGAGAGATCGCCAGAAGGTGGCTGAGGTCCTGCCTTACCTGCACCGGGCCCGCCCGGCAATCGCAACTATGAGGTGAGGGTACCGCGTGCAGGAGGAGCGGTTGGGCCGGCCTACGGTCTCGGCGGACCGGCCCTTCGCTACGGGCCGGTCACACTGCCGCCGTTGCCGCCGTTGCCGCCACCCCCGCCGTTGCCGCCGTTGCCGCCGTTGCCGCCGTTGCCGCCGGTGGCGCTTCCACCATTGCCCGCGTTTCCGCTGTTCCCGCCCGTGCCCGAGCCTCCGTGGCCGCCGTCACCGGCATTGCCGCCAGTAGCTGGGCCGGCGGAACCTCCACTGATTCCCAGACTTAAGCCGTTAAGCAGGCTGAGCCCTCCGTTTCCGCCAGGCGCACCGAGGCCGGGCCCGCCGTTGCCGCTATTTCCGCCATTCCCGCCCGTGGCCGTGCCGCCCGGCGCTCCGTTCCCGGCGTTCCCGCCATCGCCGCCGCCACCCCCGGCGGCACCAGCCCCACCCGAGCCACCGGTGCAGAAGAAGAGCGCGCCGAATTCTTGAAGGGAGGCCAAGTCGACGAAGGTGATCTCGTTCTCGGCACACGGGTTGGCGCTCGCAGGGGAGGCGGTCAGGAGGGCGTACATAGCTGCACCGGCCACCGCCGCGGCGATCGACCCGAGAACCTTCACGCAGGTTGACCTCATGACTGTCCCCTCTCCCGCGGAGAGGTCGCGCGACCGAGGTGCCGGCCTCTCATCCCACCATGTGTGGACCAAAAACGATCCGCTGTATACAACAAATAGGGAGCGCTATTGGACGCGCTGTATGAGGATTTCCGCACGCGCGGTTTCCCGGGCGCCCCTGCTCGGTGGTGTTCACAAAAAGGCCGCCCGCGACTGCCGATCCTAAAGAACAGAACAAAACTGCCGCGTACCGTTCCGTCCCGTGTTCGCCGTTGTTGTCCTGAGACTAGGGCTCAAACCTCTGCGAGTCAAGAGGTATATGGGTGTGTTGAGACCCTAACCGGGAGTTATTAGAGTAAAGAGCAGCTGCCCTCACTGGCACCCGTGAAGCGCAGCAGCACCAATGCGAGTACCAACCCGAGCATGGTCGGGCGGGCGCTACTTCTCCGGCTCGAGGACGAGGCGGGTGGAGCCGGTGGTGATCTCCACCTCGGGACCGCGGGGCCCTTCGGTGATGCGCACCTCCACCTCCGCCCCCCGTTCGGCCCACGACTCGAGCAGGTCGAGGGCGGTGGCGGCCCGGCTGCGGCCCGGGAACCGGGCCTCCAGCGTGACGGGGACGGAGGCCGCGCCGCTGCCCGCCCGGGTGAGCAGGCAGTCGACGGTGATGGTCCCGTCGCCCTGCTCGGCGAAGAGCAGCTGCCCGACGAGGGGGGTG
>DATLGZ010000239.1:0-3299 GCA_035540235.1 Acidimicrobiales bacterium
CCCTCGACGTGACGATCCAGGCCCAGATCCTCGACCTGCTGCGGGACGTACGCCGCGACAAAGGCGTGGCCATCGTGCTCATCACCCACGACCTGGGGATCGTGGCCGGCCTGGCCGAGGAGATGGCCGTGCTCTACGCCGGCCGGGTGGTGGAGCACGGGCCGGTCCGGGAGGTCTACGGCCGGCCCCGCCATCCCTACACCCGCGGCCTGCTGGCCTCGCTGCCCCGCCTCAACGCCGAGGGCAAGGAGGCGCTTACGCCCATCGAGGGATCGCCGCCCTCGCTGCTGACCGTGCCCTCCGGCTGCTCGTTCCACCCCCGCTGCCCCCGGCGGGAGCTGGACGTGTGCGCCAGGGACGACCCCCCGCTGCGCCAGGTCGGGCCGGTGCGGTCCGCCTGCCACTTCGCCGAGGACCTCGACAAGGAGCCCGCCTCCGCCGGTCGCTGAGGGCCAGGTATTAGGCCGGGTAGACGTCGATCTCGGCGGCCTTGAGCGACACCCACACCTCGCCTCCGTCGCCCAGGCCGAGGTCGGCCACCGCGGCCGGGGTTACCTCGGCCACGATGGGCACCGCCCCGCCTACCTGGACCCGCACCCGGTCGCCCTCCAGGTCGAGGCCCTCGGCCCGTCCGGCCCACACGTTGCGGGGGGTGCCCTCGGGGCGGCGCCGGTGCAGGGACACGGCGCGGGGGTGGACGCGGGCGAACACGTCACCCGTCCCCGCTCCGGGAGCGTGCAGCACGGCCCCGCCCGCCAGCACGACCCGGTCGCCGGCGGCGGTGGCGGGGTAGAGGTTGACGCCCACCAGGTCGGCCACGTAGCGGGACCGCGGCCGGGCTGTCACCTCGCCGGCGGTGCCGGCCTGGACCACCCGCCCGCCCTCCAGCACCACCAACCGGTCGGCCAGGGCGATGGCCTCCACCGGGTCGTGGGTGACGAGCAGCCGCACCCCCGGGAAGGACTCCAGGTGACGGCGCAGCTGGCGGCGGACCTCGACACGGGTGGACGCGTCGAGAGCGGCCAGGGGCTCGTCCAGCAGCAGCAGCCGCGGCTCGGTGGCCAGGGCCCGGGCCAGGGCCACCCGCTGGGCCTGTCCACCCGAGAGCTGGCCGGGGCGGGCGTTCAGCCGGTCGCCGAGGCCCACCCGCGCCAACCACTCGGCGGCCTGGCGGTGGGCGGCGGCGCGGCCTGCGCCACGGCAGCGCAGCCCGAAGGCCACGTTCTCCACCGCCGACAGGTGGGGGAAGAGCAGGTGATCCTGGAAGACGAGGCCGACGGGTCGGGCCTCGGGTGGGAGATGGACGCCCGCTGCCGCGTCCTCCAGGACCTCGCCGTCGAGGACGACCTGGCCGTGGGCGATGCGGTGCAGGCCGGCCAGGGCCCGCAGCAGGGTGGTCTTCCCCGCGCCGTTGGGCCCCAGCACGGCAACCGTGGCGCCCATGGCGATGTCGAGGGCGACGTCGAGGTGGAGCTCGCCCCGGTCGAGGGCGATCCGGGCCCGGAGGCGGCCGGCCGTCACGCCGAGCCCAGCCACCGGCGGCGCAGGCCGACGAGCACCGCCAGCGAGACGGCCAGGAGGACGAGGCTCAGCACGATGGCCGCCTCGGGCCGGGTCTCCAGCAGCAGGTAGACCTTGAGCGGCATGGTCTGGGTCTCGCCGGGGAAGTTGCCGGCGAAGGTGATGGTGGCCCCGAACTCGCCCAGCGCCCGGGCCCAGGCGAGCACCGCACCGGCGGTCAGCGACGGTCGGACGAGGGGCAGGGTGACGCGGCGGAACACCGCTCCGGGGCGGGCGCCGAGCGTGCGGGCCGCCTCCTCCAGCCGCCGGTCGGCGGAACGGAACCCGGCCTCGGCGGTGAGGACGAGGAACGGCATGGCCACGAACGTGGCGGCCAGGACGGCGCCGGCGGTGGTGAAGGGCAGGCGGACGCCGAACCAGGCGTCGAGCCACTGCCCGGCCAGGCCCCGCCGGCCGAACGCCAGCAGGAGGGCCACCCCGCCGACGACCGGGGGAAGGACCATGGGAAGGGTGGTGAGGGCCCGCAGGAGGCGCCGGCCCGGGAACTGGCCGCGGGCCAGCACCCATGCCAGAGGCACCCCGAACGCCACCGAGAGGGCGGTGGCCCACCCCGAGCACACCAGCGATAGCCACAGCGCCTGGCGCACCTCGGGCGCACCCAGCTCGGCGGCCAGGCTGGACCACGGCGCCCGCCAGACCAGGCCGGCCAGGGGAAGGACGAAGAACAGGGCGCCCACGCCGGCCACCACGGCGGCGGCGGGGGGCACGCCCATGCCGCGGTCCGGCGGGGACGGCGTCATGCGGGCTGGAAGCCGAACCGCTCCAGCACCGACTGGCCGGCGGGCGAACGTACGTAGGCCACGAAGGCGTCGGCGGCGGCCCGGTCGGGGGCGGCGCGGGCCACCGCGATCGGGTAGATGGCGACGACGTTGTGGTGGTCGGGGACGGGGACGCCCTCCACCGCCCCGGCGGCGGCCATCACGTCGGTCACGTAGGCGATGCCGGCGTCCGCCTCTCCCAGGAGGACCTTGGACACCACCCCCTTGACGTTGGGCTCGAGCGAGCGGGGCTGGGCTCGCACGCCGGCCCGCTCCAGGGCGTGGCGGCCGAGGCGGCCGCACGGCACCTGTTCGGCGCACAGAACGACGACGAGGCCGGGACGCGCCAGATCGGCGAGGGAGCGGATGCCCTCGGGGTTGCCATGCCGCACGACGAGGGCCAGGCGGTTGCGGGCGAAGACGGCGGGGGCGTCGACCCCCCCGCCGTCTACGGCCTGCTGCATGGTGAGCTCGTCGGCCGTGGCCAGCACACCGGCAGGGGCGCCGGCGACGACCTGGCGGACCAGGGTGGAGGAGGCGTCGTAGCCGAACCTGACCCGAACGCCAGGGTGGGCGGCCTCGAACCGGCGGCCGATCTCGTCGAACGCCTCTGTCAGCGAGGCGGCGGCCAGCACCACCAGGGACGAGCCGTTCGCCCCCCGGCCGGCGCCGGCGCCGCCGCACGCGGTGGCGGCGGCGGCCAGCAGAGCGGCCAGCAGAGCGGCGGGGACACGGGGGGGCACCGGTCAGGGCATGCAGGAGAGGGTCACCGAGGTCGACTTGACCGAGGCCACGGCCAGGACCCCGGGCTCCAGGCCCAGCTCGTCGGCGGCCTCCCGGGTCACCACGGCCACCACGCGGAAGGGCCCGCACATCAGCTCCACCTGGGCCAGGAGGCCGTCGCGGGTCACCTGGGTGACCACGCCGGGCAGTCGGTTGCGGGCGCTGTGCCCGCTCGGT
>DATLGZ010000240.1:0-5931 GCA_035540235.1 Acidimicrobiales bacterium
GTGGACACCGGGCCGCCCGCGGCCGCCCCGGCGGCCGCGCCGGTTGCGACTGAGCCCCCCGGCCTCACGGTCGTGCCCGATGACGACGAGGGCACGCCCGACGCCGACACCGACTCGTCGGCGGCCGCCGACCGCGATGCCGGCGACGACAGCCCCGACGCCGGCGGCGAGTCCGACGAAGACGACCCCGGCGAGGCCGGAGGCAGCGGCGGCGGCCGCCGCCGCGGCGGCCGCTCCCGGCGCCGGTAGGCAGATCAGCGGGGCCACCACCCCGGCGGAGGCGGCGGCTTAGGGGCGGCGGCTCAGCGGCGGAGGAGGCGGGCGAGGCGGGCGCGGACACCCCACCACGTGACCAGGGTGAGGGCCTCCACGATGATGCGGCCCGACATCTTGGAGTTGCCCCGCTCGCGGTCGCGGAACTCGATGGGCCGCTCGGCTACGGCGCCGCCCAGGCGGGCCACCCGGTAGGCCATCTCGATCTGGAACCCGTAGCCGTCGGCCCGCACCTTGTCGAGCTCGATGCGGCGCAGGGCGTCGGCCCGGTAGGCCCGGAAGCCCGACGTCGAGTCCCGCACGTCCAGGCCGAGCAGGAGGGAGGCGTAGCGGTTGCCCCAGCGGGACAGCGAGCGGCGGTGGAGCGGCCAGTGGGGGATGGACCCGCCCGGCACGTAGCGGGAGCCGATAGCCAGGTCGGCGCCCTCCTCGACCGCCTTCAGCAGCGACGGCAGGGCGGCGGGGTCGTGGGACAGGTCGCTGTCCATCTCGACCAGCACGTCGTAACCCAGGGCCAACCCCTCGCGGAATCCCTCCCGGTAGGCGCTGCCCAGCCCGGACTTGCCGGGACGGATGCGCACGTCTACCCCGCCCAGCTCGTGGGCCGCCGCCTTGGCCACGTCGGCGGTGCCGTCGGGGCTGGAGTCGTCCACGACCAGCACGTCGGCGGCGGGCACGGCCGCCCGTAGGCGGCGCAGCACCTCGGCGATGTTGTCGGCCTCCTCGAAGGTAGGCAGCACGACCAGCACGGCGGGTGCTCGCACCGCCACAGCCTACGATCTCCCCGTGCCGAAAGCCCCCAAGCCCAAGGTGCCCCCCAAGCCCAAGGCGGGAGTGGAGGGACCGTCGGCCCTGCCGTCCGCCCGGGCCAGGGCGGTGGCCTTCCTGGCCGTGCTGGTGTCGGGGCTGTGCGGGTTGCTCATCGGGCGCGCCCTGGTCGCCTTGCAGTGCACCGGCGACTGCGACGTGGCCATGGGGCTGGGGGCCATCGGCGGCGCCGTCTTCGCCGCCGGCGGGGTGGCGGTGGTGGCCGTGCTCGCGCTGCGGGCCATGAGCGAGTGGCGGGCCAAGGGCAACGACCCCCTCTGACGGCCGGCCGGAGGCGGGGGAACTGGCACCTGACACCGGCGGCTGCCGATGTTAGGCTGACCAAAGTGAGGAACTTGGGGTCGCCTACGGCAGCCGTGGCGGGCGTCGACCGCGTCGGTTGGGTGCGGGTCGAGATCGGCGACGCCGGCCCGACCTGCCAGGTTGTGGGCACCACCCGCCGCCGGGTGGTCACCCGCCGGGTGACGCTCCCGGTGGCCACCGCCCTGATCGCCCGGGGCATACCGTCGGTCGTCCGTCATCGTTCCCTATCTCGGCCGGTCGCAGCCCGGACCTGAGGCGTTTCGGTGTTCGTCTGCCACTGCCGGGCCGTAACCGACGGGACCGTACGGGCCACCATCGCCCAGGGCGCCTGCTCGCTGCGCGACCTGGCCCAGGACTGCGGGGCCGGCTCCCGCTGCGGCGGCTGCCACCTCGTGCTTCAGCGCATGCTGGCCGACGCCGGCCTGCTTCAACCGGACACGGTGCCCGCGGCTGGCTACTGTGCCGCTTGATGCAAGGGCCGACAGATGCAAGGTGACTCGGAGATCCTCGAACTGCTCAACGAGGTGCTCACGGCGGAGCTGACCGCCGTCAACCAGTACTTCGCCGACGCCAAGATGTGCGAGAACTGGGGTTACACCCGCCTCGCCGCCCACTTCAAGGACGACTCCATCGACGAGATGAAGGACGCGGAGATGCTCATCGACCGCATCCTCTACCTCGAAGGCGTGCCCAACCTCCAGCGGCTCGGGTCGGTGAGGGTGGGCGAGACCGTCCCCGAGAAGCTCCGCCTCGGCCTCGACGTGGAGAGGGAGGCCATCACCCGCCTCAACCACGCCGTGGAGGTGGCGGTGGCCAAGGGCGACAACGGCACCCGCCAGCTCTTCGAGCAGATCCTCGCCGGTGAGGAGGAGCACGCCGACTGGCTGGAGACCCAGCTGGCCCTGGTGGAGGCCCTGGGCGAGCCCCTCTACCTGGCCCAGCAGGTCGACCCCTCCGCCGGCCCCGGCGACTAGCGCCGCCCGGCGGCCCCGGCGGCCGGCCAACAGCCCCGGCGACACGCCGGGCGGGACCGGCCGTCAGGCCAGCACCAGCCGGCGGAAACCCTCGGCGTGGCCCACCCCGGCCAGCCGGCCCCCGTCCTCGGCCCGCTGGCGCAGCAGCGACCGCAGCCACTCCGCCGTGCCCCCTTCGTGGCCGTAGGCGGTGGCCCGCAGCTGGCTCTCGTGGCACAGCAGCGCCTCCACCTTGGTGTCGAGCGTCGCCCCCACGTCGACCCACACGTTGGGCTCCAGCGTCCCCGACAGCAGGACGGTGGCCACCGCGTGGGGCGGGCCGGCGTCGGGGAAGTAGAGGGGGCTGCCTGCCGCCGGCGAGACGGCGTCGAGGGTGGCCCACCCCGTCACCCGGTGGTCGTGGTGGTTGAAGTAGGTCTCGCCGAAGAACACCGCCGTGGGGTCGGGGCACACGACGGTGTCGGGACGGGCGTCGCGCACGGCGGCCACGATGGCCCGCCGGACGCCGGCGTCGTTCTCCAGCTCCCCGTCCCCCACGCCCAGCACCCGGTGGCCGGCCAGGCCGAGCACGCCGGCGGCGGCCGCCACCTCCGACGCCCGGGCCTCGGCCAGAGCGTCGGGGTCGGCCCGCGGGTCGCTCGAGCCCTTGTCGCCCCTCGTGAGCACCAGCAGGTGCACCTCGCTGCCCGCCTGGCACCACCGGGCCAGGGTGCCCCCACAGGAGATCTCGGCGTCGTCGGGATGGGCGTAGACGGCCAGGGCCCGGGCCGGGGCGGCGCCCAGCAGGTCGGCGGCCACTAGCCGGGCGCACCCCGCAGGGCGGCGACGGCGGCCTCCACGCCGGCGTCGTCGACGTCGAGGTGGGTCACCAGCCGGACGGTAGCCGGCGCGATCGTGCCCGCCAGGACGCCCCGGGCCCGCAGGTGCTCGACGAGGGCCACCGCGTCGGGGTGGGTGAAGGTGACGATGTTGGTGGCGATGGCGGCCGGGTCGCACCCCGCCTCCGGCCACCGGTCGGCCACCGCCCGGGCCAGCCGCTGGGCCCGGGCGTGGTCGTCGGCCAGACGCTCGACCATCGTGCGCAGCGCCACCAGCCCGGCCGCCGCGATCACCCCCGCCTGGCGCATCTGACCGCCCAGCCGGGCCCGCTCGAAGCGGGCCCGGGCCACCACCTCGGCCGGGCCCGCCACCAGCGAGCCGACCGGCGCCCCCAGCCCCTTCGACAGGCAGCACATCACGGTGGTGGCCGGCTCGGCCAGGGTGGCCGCCTCCATGCCGGTGGCCACCTCGGCGTTGAAGAGGCGGGCCCCGTCGAGGTGCAGGGGCAGGCGGGCGGCGGCGGCCGCCTCCCCGACCGCCCGCAGCCGGTCCAGGGGCCAGGGCGCCCCGTTGGCCGGCATGTGGGTGTTCTCTATGCAGACCAGGCTGGGCCGGGGCTGGTGGTGGGCGACGGCGGCCGCCACCTCGGCGATCCCGGCCGGGTCGATCGTGCCGTCGTCGTCGTCGAGGAGGGCCAGCTGCACGCCCGCGTTGCGGGCCGCCCCCCCGTTCTCGTACAGCACGATGTGCTGGCGGCGGCCGGTGACCACCACGGTGCCGGGCGGGGCCAGGGCCCGCAGGGCCACCTGGTTGCCCATCGTCCCCGACGGCACGAACAGGGCCGACTCCTTGCCCACCCGGGCCGCGAACGCCTCCTCCAGCTCGTTCACCGTGGGATCCTCGCCGTAGAGGTCGTCGCCCACCTCGGCTTCGGCCATGGCCCGCCGCATCGCCGGCGTGGGCCGGGTGACGGTGTCGGAGCGCAGGTCGACCGGGGTGGCGGCAGCCATCAGCTACGACGGTAGGGTGCCCGGCTGATGCCCGCCCACGCCGACCCCTCCGCCCTGGCCGCCCTGGCCGAGGAGGTGGCCCGGGAGGCGGGGGCGCTGCTGCTGGAGGGCCAGCTGCGCAGCCGCAGCATGGTCTCCACCAAGACCAGCACCACCGACATGGTGTCGGAGATGGACCACGCGTCGGAGGCGCTCATCGTGGAGCGGCTGCTGGCCGCCCGCCCCGACGACGGCATGCTCGGCGAGGAGGGGGCCGAGCGCTCCGGCACGAGCGGCGTGCGGTGGGTGGTCGACCCTCTCGACGGCACGACCAACTACCTCTACGGCCACCCCGCCTGGGCGGTGTCGATCGCCGCCGAGGTGGACGGCACGGCGGTGGCGGGCTCGGTCGTCGACCCCTCCCACGGCGAGGCCTTCACCGCCGCCGCCGGGGCGGGCGCCTTCCTCAACGGCCAGCCCATCCGCCCCTCGGACGCCGACGACCTGGCCTCCGCCCTCATCGCCACCGGCTTCGCCTACGACTCCGCCCGCCGCGCCCGCCAGGCCGCGGTGCTCACCCACGTGCTCCCCCGGGTGCGCGACATCCGCCGCTACGGCGCCGCCTCCCTCGACCTGTGCTGGGTGGCCTGCGGCCGCCAGGACGGCTACTACGAGGTCGGCCTCCAGCCCTGGGACGTGGCCGCCGGCGCCGTCATCGCCGCCCAGAGCGGGGCCATGGTGTGCGCGGTGGACGGCGGCCCCCCGTCCGGCCCCTCGATCATGACGGCCGCCCCCGGCCTGGCCGTGGCCCTCCTCGCCCTCTTGAAGGCCGCCGGGGCCGCCGGATCACTGTGAGACCTGCCAGACTTCGGTCCATGGACGAGTGGACCAAGGTCACCGTGCGGGTCGACGAGAACGGCCAGCTGGCCGCCGTCGAGGTCGACGGCGAGCTCGACAAGAACAACCTCACCGAGGAGCGCCGCTCCGCTCCCGACCTTCCCGACGACCCGGCGGGCATGCGGGCCATGTGGGGCCTGGGCTGACCTCCTGCTCCTGAACCGATGTGGTCCGGGCCACGAAGCGGACGGGCCACGAAGCGGACGAGCGGGGCCGAGCAGAGCGGGGCGGAGCAGGGCGGGTGGCTACGGGGCCGCCCCGCCCTCCCACCAGATCGTGACGGCCTCCCGCTCGGTCGGCTCGGGATAAGCGGCCAGGGCCTGCTCCACCTCGGGGGACCGCTCCGGCGGCAGGCAGAGGCGGCGGGTGAGGAAGGCGACCCGCTCGGGGCTGGCGTCGGAGCGCCAGCCCGACCGCACGTCACGCTCCCAGCGGGCCTCGATGCCGGCCTCGGCCAGCACGGCCAGGGCGTCGTCGGCGGTGGGGCCCTTGGGCCGGTCGATCCCCCAGAAGTGCTTCCAGAGCGGGTTGGTGCCGCTCACCGGGTGGCGGGCCCCGATCTCCACGATCACCCGCCGGCGGGCGTGGTTGGTGAGGGCGACGGCGAAGGGGCGCAGGTCGGCCACGTTGTAGAGGACGTTGTGGCACGTCACCACGTCGGCCACGGGCACGGCCCGGGCGATGTCGGGCCAGCGGCCGGCGAAGGTCTTGGTGGCCACGTCCCGCTCCTTGGCCCGAGCGGCGAAGGCGGCCAGCATGTCGGGCTCCTCGTCGACGGCGACAAGGAGGGTGGCGGGCGGGGCGAGGTGGAGGCTGGCGGCGCCGCCCCCCACCCCGACGTCGAGCAC
>DATLGZ010000241.1:0-2594 GCA_035540235.1 Acidimicrobiales bacterium
CTGATGGCGCGCAAGGACAAGCCGACCCCCGGAGGGCCGACGCCCGCTCCCGACATCGAGGACAAGAACAAGCTGCGCCGGCGGGGCCTCATCCTCGCCATCGCCGCCCTGCCGGTGCTGTGCCTCTTCTACGCCACCATCCTCTACTGGTCGAACCCGCGCTCGGAGGGCACCCAGCTGCGCATCGACCAGTTCACGACCCTGCTGCGCCAGGGCCGCATCCAGACGGCCACCATCATGGAGACCGACAGCCGCATCACCGGTCGCTACGACCGGGGGCAGTACTGGGTGGCGGTGGGCAACCGGGAGACGATCTTCTCCCGCCTCACCTCGGCCATGGAGGACGCGGGCGTCGCCTACAAGGTCCAGCAGCAGCCCCTCAAGAACCTCATCCTGCCGGCGTCGATGATCCTCCCCGCCCTGATCATCATCGACGGCCTGCTGATCCTGTTCCTCTTGATGCGGCCCGGGTCGGGAGGCGGCGATGCCATGGGCTTCGGCAAGTCCAAGGCCAAGCGGGTGGCCGTGGGGGAGTCGAAGATCACCTTCGCCGACGTGGCCGGCGTGGACGAGGCCATCGAGGAGCTGGCCGAGGTGCGCGACTACCTCGGCAGCCCCGAGAAGTTCCTGGCCATGGGGGCGGCGGTGCCCAAGGGCATCCTGCTCACCGGCCCCCCGGGCTGCGGCAAGACGCTGCTGGCCCGGGCCCTGGCCGGCGAGGCCAACGTGCCGTTCTTCTCCATCTCGGGCTCGGACTTCGTCGAGATCTTCGTGGGCGTGGGCGCCGCCCGCATCCGTGACTTCTTCGCGGTGGCCAAGGCGGCCGCCCCCTGCATCGTGTTCATCGACGAGCTCGACGCCGTGGGCCGGGCCCGCACCGCCATGGCGGTCGGGGGCCAGGACGAGCGGGAGGCCACCCTCAACCAGCTGCTGGTCGAGATGGACGGCTTCGACGCCGGCAGCGGCGTCGTGGTGCTGGCCGCCACGAACCGCCCCGACATCCTCGACCCCGCCCTCCTGCGCCCGGGCCGGTTCGACCGGCGGGTCGGGGTGGACCGCCCCGACGCCCGGGGCCGCGAGGCCATCCTCAAGATCCACGCCCGGGGCAAGCCCATGGCCGAGGACGTCGACCTGGCGGCGGTGGCCAAGCGCACCGTCGGCTTCAGCGGCGCCGACCTGGCCAACGTCGTGAACGAGGCCGCCCTGCTGGCGGCCCGCCGGAGCATCCCCCAGATCACCTCCCGCCTGCTGATCGAGGCCATCGAGCGGGCGGTGGCCGGGCCGGAGAAGAAGAGCCGGATCCTCTCGCCCCAGGACCGGGCCCGCATCGCCTTCCACGAGGCCGGCCACGCGGTGGTGTCGACCGCCCTGCCCGGCACCGACCGGGTGGGCAAGCTGTCGATCGTGGCCCGGGGCCACGCCGGCGGGTTCACCTGGATGGTGCCGGAGGGCGACCAGGTGACCGTCACCCGCTCCCAGCTCCTCGACCGCATCGCCGCCCTCCTCGGCGGCCGGGCGGCGGAGCGCATCGCCACCGGCGAGGTCTCATCGGGCGCCACCGCCGACCTCGAGCACGCCGTGCAGCTGGCCCGCCGCATGATCGCCGACTTCGGCATGTCGAAGACCATGGGCCCGTTCATCGTCAAGCCGTTCATGGACGGGTTCCAGGGCCAGATCGGCCTCGGCTACTCCGAGCGGGTCGCATCCGAGATCGACGGCGAGATCCAGACCATCCTGGCCGCCGCCGAGGAGCGGGCGACGCGGGCCCTGGAGACCAACCGGGCCGCTTTCGAGCGCCTGGCCCGCACCCTCATCGAGGTCGAGACGCTGGAGGACGAGGCCCTGGACGAGCTGCTCCTTCCCATCCAGTCGATCGGCGAGCGGGAGTCGGCGGGGGCCCCCGTCTAGAGGTCACCACCGCAGAGCGGTCCAGCAGCCGCCGCCTCCCCCGAGGCGCGCCGCCTGCTCGAGGCGCCGGCCGGAGCTCCCTCCGCCCGGCGCCTCGCCGCGTCCGGGGGCGGCATGGGAGGGTGGTGGGCGATGCCCTCCACCTTCGCCCTCGCCGCCGCCGCCGTGCGCCCGCTCGACCGGGCCGCCGAGGCCGACGCCGCCGCCCTCCAGGCCCGCCTGACCAAGCCCCGGGGAGCGCTGGGTCGGGTCGAGGACATCGGTGTGCGGCTGGCGGCCATCTCCGGGCGGTGCCCGCCACCCGTGCCCCGCCCGGCGGCGGTGGCGGTCTTCGCCGCCGATCACGGGGTCGTGGACGAGGGGGTCACGGCCTGGCCCCGGGAGGTCACGGCCCAGATGGTGGCCAACTTCGCCAGGGGCGGGGCGGCCATCAACGTGCTCGCCCGCCAGGCCGGCGCGTCGGTCACGGTGATCGACGTGGGCGTGGCCACCGAGCTGCCGCCGGGCTGCAAGGTGGTGCGGCGGGTCGTACGGGCGGGGGGCACCGCCAACCTGGCCCGGGAGCCGGCCATGGCGGTGGCCGAGTGCGAAGCGGCGCTGGACGTGGGGGCGGGCGTGGCGGCCGAGCTGGCGGCCGGCGGGGCGCGAGCGCTGGTGACCGGTGACATGGGCATCGGCAACACGAC
>DATLGZ010000242.1:0-3810 GCA_035540235.1 Acidimicrobiales bacterium
ATCTGGTGGCGGGCGGCCTACCTGATCGTGGGGGGCGGGCTGTTCGCCCTCGGGGCCTACGTGGCATGGAACCTCTTCGCCCACGTCCGGTCGCGGGTCGACATCTGGCTCGACCCGTGGGCCGCCCCCACCGACGCCGGCTTCCAGATCATCCAGGCCCTGTTCGCCTTCGCCGCCGGGGGGTTCGCGGGCACCAACCTGGCCCAGGGCAGCCCCGAGCGCATCCCGGCGGTGACCACCGACTTCACCTTCGCGGCCATAGCCGAGGAGCTGGGGCTGCTGGGGTCGGCGGCCATCCTCATCGCCTTCCTCCTGATGGTGGGGGCCGGCCTGCGCATCGCCACCCGGGCCGAGGCGCCGTTCGAGAAGCTGCTGGCCACCGGGCTCACCGCCATCCTGGGCTTCCAGACGTTCATCATCGTGGCCGGCGTCACCCGGCTCATCCCCCTCACCGGGATCACCCTCCCATTCATCTCCTACGGGGGCTCGTCGCTGCTGTCGAACTACGTGCTGCTGGCCCTGCTGCTGCGGATCTCCGACGACCAGGCCGCCCGCGAGCAGGCCCAGGCCGAGGCCATGCAGGTGACCTCGGCGTGAACCGCCAGATCCGGGGCCTCGGGGTCACCCTGATCGTGCTGTTCGCGGCCCTGTTCGTGCAGGTCAACTACCTGCAGATCTTCGCCGCCGACCGGCTCAACAACCACCCCGCCAACACCCGGGCCATCGTGCGCGACTTCTCCCGCCCCCGGGGCGTGATCCAGACCGCCGAGGGGGTGGTGCTGGCCCGGTCGGTCCCGACCGAAGGCGAGTTCGAGCGGCTGCGGGAGTACCCCGAGGGCGAGCTGTTCGCCCACATCACCGGCTACCTGTCGTTCAGCTTCGGCGGCCAGGGGGTGGAGCGCACCTACAACGCCCAGCTCGTGGGGCGCGACCAGCAGTCCGACATCACCAAGCTCTCCGACCTGCTCGTGCGGCGGGAGCTGACCGGCGACGTCACCCTCACCGTCTCCAAGCGGGTCCAGCAGGTGGCGGCCGAGCAGCTGGGGCAGCGCAAGGGGGCGGTGGTGGCCGTCAACCCCAAGACCGGGGCGATCCTAGCCATGGTCGACTACCCCACCTTCGACCCCAACCGGCTGTCGGCCCACAGCCAGTCGGCGGTGCGGGCGGCGTGGGAGGAGCTCAACGCCGACCCCGACAAGCCGCTGCTGTCGCGGGCCTACCGGGAGCGCTACCCGCCGGGCTCGGCCTTCAAGGTGGTCACGGCCGCCGCCGCCCTGGCCACCGGGTCGGCCAGCATCGCCCAGCCCGTCTACCCGTCCCTGTCGGCCCTGCCCCTGCCCAACTCGGGAGGCCAGAGCCTGGCCAACTTCGGCGGAGGCACGTGCGGCGGCAACCTGGTCGAGGCGTTGCGGGTCTCGTGCAACACCGCCTTCGCCCAGCTGGGCATGGACATGGGGGCGGACAAGCTGGCGGGCACGGCGGGCGACTTCGGGTTCCGGGACGAGCCGCCCGTCGACCTGCCCTTCGCGGCCACTTCGGTGTTCCCCGAGGCGTCCGCCTTCGACCGCGACGTCCCGGGGCTGGCCAAGTCGGCCATCGGCCAGCAGGACGTGTCGGCCACGCCCCTCCAGATGGCGCTGGTGGCGGCGGCCATCGCCAACGACGGGGTGATCATGAAGCCCCACGTGGTGTCGGAGATCCGCAACGACCAGGGCGAGGTCATCGAGCAGCACCGGCCCGAGCAGTGGAAGCGGGCGGTGTCACCAAGCGTGGCGGCCCAGGTCAAAGAGATGATGGTCGGCGTTGTCGAGCGAGGGACGGGGACGGCGGCCCGCATCCCCGGCGTGCAGGTCGGCGGCAAGACGGGGACGGCCCAGACCGGGTTGGACACCAACCACGTGTGGTTCATCAGCTTCGCCCCCGCCAACGACCCCCAGATCGCGGTGGCGGTGATGCTGGAGAACATCCCCGTCGCCAACGAGGCCACCGGCGGCGGGCTGGCCGCCCCCATCGCCCGGGCGGTCATGCAGGCCGCCCTGGCCGGATGACGCCGCTCCCGCCGGCCCCGCTACACCGACCCGCCCCCCTAGGCTGGTAGGCCCATGGCGCAACGGGTTTTCAGCGATCGCTACGAGATCGTCCGTCACCTGGCCCGCGGGGGGATGGCCGAGGTCTACTTGGCCCACGACCGCCTCCTCGACCGGCCGGTGGCGCTCAAGGTGCTGTTCCCCGAGTTCGCCAGCGACCGCTCGTTCGTGGAGCGCTTCCGCCGCGAGGCCCGCGCCGCCGCCAACCTCAACCACCCCAACATCGTCTCCATCTACGACTGGGGCGAAGAGGGGGGCACCTACTTCATCGTCATGGAGTACGTGGACGGGCGCACCCTGCGGGAGGTCATCCGCGCCGACGGTCCCCTCCACCCCACCCGGGCGGCCGAGATCGGGGCCGACATCGCCGCCGCCCTGGGCTTCGCCCACCGCAGCGGCCTGATCCACCGCGACGTCAAACCCGGCAACGTCATGATCGCCGGGCTGGTGAAGGTCACCGACTTCGGCATCGCCCGGGCCGGCGACCCCAGCGAGAGCCTGACCCAGACGGGGGCGGTGATGGGGACGGCCACCTACTTCTCGCCCGAGCAGGCCCAGGGCCACGCCATCGACCCCCGCAGCGACGTGTACTCCCTCGGCGTCGTCCTCTACGAGATGGTCACGGGCCGGCCGCCCTTCACCGGGGACAGCCCGGTGGCCATCGCCTACCAGCACGTGCGCGAGCAGCCCATCGCCCCCACCCGGCTCAACCCCGACGTGCCGGCGCCCTTCGAGGCCATCGTCATGCAGGCCATGGCCAAGAAGGCCGACGACCGCTACCCCTCGGCCGACGCCCTGCGGGCCGACCTGCTGCGCTTCGCCCAGGGCCGCCCGGTGGCGGCCGCCGGTGCGGCGGCGGCCGCCGGCGCCGCCGCCGCGGGGGCGGCGGTCGCCGCCGCCGCCCCCACGGGAGCGATGCCGCGGGCGGAGGGCGAGGACTCGACCCGGATGATGGCGGCGGACGGCACCCGCATGATGTCCCGCCCGCACACCGAGGTCGTCGTCGAGGAGCAGTACGACGACCGCCCCCCCACTCGCACCAGCACCTACGTCATCATCCTGGCCGTGCTGGCGGCCGTGCTGGTCGGGTTCCTCTTCCTCCTGGCCCGCATGCTGGGAGTGGGCGGGGCCGAGGACGTCGTCGTGCCCAACGTGGTGGGCCAGACCCAGCAGGACGCCCAGCAGACGCTCAACGACGTCGGCCTGCGGGCCGACATCCGCTCCAGCCCCGACTCCAACAACCCTCCGGGCACGGTGATCGACCAGGACCCCGACGCTGGCGCCCGCCGGGCCCGCAACTCCACCGTGGTGCTGACGGTGGCGGGGGCGGCCGAGCAGGTGCAGGTGCCCAACGTGGTGGGCCAGCGGGTGGCGGCAGCCACCTCCCGGTTGGAGGACGACGGCTTCTCGGTGACCACCCGGGAGCGGGCGGACGACCGCGCCCCCGCCGGCGAGGTGGTGGAGCAGTCGCCCCGGGGCGGCGAGCGGGCCGCCCGCGGGTCGACGGTGACGCTCACCGTCTCCTCGGGCCGGGAGCGGGTCAACGTGCCCTCGTTGTTCAACGTGCCCGAGGGGGAGGCGGCCGAGGAGCTGCGGGTGCTCGGCTTCAACGTGGAGCGGGTGCTGGCCGCCGACGCCTCGGTCGCCTCCGGCCGGGTGATCCGCACCGAGCCCGCCGCCAGCACGCCGCTGGAGCGGGGCTCGACGGTGACCATGGTGGTCT
>DATLGZ010000243.1:0-4186 GCA_035540235.1 Acidimicrobiales bacterium
AGCGGCCCCGCTGGGTGCGCACCGTCAGGGGCGGGGGCTACCGCTTCGAGCCCTGAGTCACGGCTCGCGCGTGGCTCGCAGCACCTTGCAGTGGTAGGTGCCGGCAGGCACGGCGACGGCCACCACGTCGCCCACCCGCCGGGACAGCAGGGCGGCGCCGAGGGGCGACTGGGCCGAGATGCGGAGGTCGTCGACCGGCGCCTCGGCGCCGTGCACGATGATGTACGTCTCCTCGGTGCCGTCCTCCAGGGCGATCGTCACCGTGTCGCCCAACTCGACGACCCGGGGGTCGCCGGGGCCCTCCTCGATCGACTCGGCCTGCTCCACCACCGCCTCGAGCCGCGCCAACTCCTGGCACGCCCGCTGGTAGGCGTCGACGGAGTCGGCCCGCCGCTCAGGATCGTCGAGGGCGGTCCGCAGCTCGTGGACCGTCGCCTGGAGCTGGTGCACCCGCTCCTCCAGCCGGCGCCGCCCCTCCGGGGTGAGGTAGACGCCGGAGTCGGCGTGGGGGTCGAAACGCAGCGGTGAGGCCATCGGGCCAATCCTCCCACAGGGGTCGGGTAACTGACGCCGACCAGACTTCCCGGCACGCCACGGCCAGGATACGACTCCCGGCGCCGATCCGGGGAGCTCTGCCCCCGCGGCCTCCTAGCATGACCGGCGTGCCGCCGGGCCCGTCGGACGCCAAGCAGGCGGTAGCCGCCCTGTCGGCCGGCCTCACCCGCCTCGCCGAGCAGCTCTTCCAGCTCGACACCTCCCCCGAGCTGGCCCTGGCGCGGGAGCCGGACCGGTTGACCGGGCGGTCGGCGGCGGTGGCCCGGGAGGCCTCCGATCTGGCCGCCTCCCTGTGGCAGCGGTACCCGGCCCTCAAGGAGGCGGTGGCGGGGCTCGAGTCGGCCCTGGCGGCCGGCGACCGGGCCGAGGTCGACCGGCGGCTCGGCCCCCGGGGCGTCACCCTGCCCGACGGCTCGGCGGCGCGGCCGGCGGCGGTGCTGGCCGACCTGGAGGGCGACGTCAACAAGGCCCGGGCGGCGGCCGACCGGCTGGCCCGGGCCTGGCGCGACGTGGTGCCCCGCCTCGACGGGGCCGCCGCCGCCCTGGCGGCGGTGGCGGCCGAGGCGGCCGCCCTCGGGGTGGACGAGCCCGAGCTGCCATCCGCCCAGGGGCTGGTGCGGGAGCTGTCGGCGCTGGCCGCCACCGACCCGCTGACCGTTGACCCTGGGCCGGCCGAGCAGGCGGTGGAGCGGGCCCGCCGGCGGGTGGGGACGCTGGCATCCCGCCGAGCGACCTTGACCGCCGACCTGCAGGCCGCATCCGCCATCCTGCAGGAGCTGGACCGGCTCATCCGCGACGGCAACGACGCCCACGCCCTGGCCACGGCCCGCATCGCCTCGCCGGCCGGCCTGGCGCCGCCCCTCGGGCCCGACGCGCTGGAGCGGGGGCCGCAGGCGCTCGGGCCTTGGCTGGCCCGCCTGGAGTCCCAGGCCGAAGCTGGGTCTTGGGTGGCGGCGGTGACCGGGTTGGAGGGCTGGCGGCAGGCGGCCGCCCGCCTGCGGGCGGACGCCGAGCGGGTGCTGGCCGCCAACCGGGCGCCGGTCGCCCGCCGCAACGACCTGCGGGGCCTCCTGGATGCCTACCGGGCCAAGGCCGCCGCCCAGGGCCGGGCCGAGGACCCTGAGCTGACACGCCTGTACGGCCTGGCCCGGGACACCCTCTACGGAGGGCCGTGCGACGTCGAGGCCGCCGGGGAGCGGGTTCAGGAGTACCTTGCCGCGGTCAACCGAGCGGGGAGTGTGCGATGACGCAACCGTGCGGGCAGCCGGGGTGCACGGGCGCCGTGCTCGACGACGGCTACTGCGACACCTGCGGCACCAAGTACGTGCCGCGGCCGGCCCGTGCCGCCGCCGCCCGGCCGGCGGCGGGCGCCGCCGCACCGGCCCCGCCGCCCTCTCCCGCGCCTCCGGGGGCGTCGCGGGCCGTGGGGTCGGCCCGGACGGCCGCCTCCCGCCGCACGTCGGCCACCCGGTCGGGGCCGACGAGCCGGCGGTCGGGGATAGGGGCCGGCCTGGTGGACGTGCCGCCGGCGCCGGCCGTCGACCCCGCCACCGTGGTCATGGCCAAGGCCGAGGTGTCGGAGGAGAAGCGGTTCTGCGCCAGCTGTGGGGCCGAGGTGGGCCGGTCCAAGGGCGGGCGGCCGGGCCGGGCCAGCGGGTTCTGTGCCCGCTGCCGCAACCCCTACGACTTCCGGCCCAAGCTGGCGCCGGGCGAGCTGGTGGCGGGGCAGTACCAGGTGGTGGGCGCTCTCGCCCACGGCGGGCTGGGCTGGATCTACCTGGTGCAGGACAAGGCGGTCAACGACCGCTGGTCAGTGCTCAAGGGCCTCCTCGACTCGGGCGACGAGGCGGCCATGGCGGTGGCGGTGGCGGAGCGGGCGTTCCTGGCCGAGATCCAGCACCCTCTGATCGTCGAGATCTACAACTTCGTGTCCCACAAGGGGGCGGGCTACATCGTCATGGAGTACGTGGGCGGGCCGTCCCTCAAGCAGATCCTCAAGCGCCGCCGCGAGGCCAAGGGCGAGATCGACCCCCTGCCCGTCGAGCAGGCGTTGGCCTACGTGCTCGCCATCCTTCCCGCCCTCTCGTACCTGCACGGGCGGGGCCTGGTCTACAACGACTTCAAGCCCGACAACATGATCCAGGTCGGCGACCAGGTGAAGCTGATCGACCTGGGCGGCGTGCGGCGGATCGACGACCCCCACGGCGACATCTACGGCACCGTGGGCTTCCAGGCCCCCGAGATCGCCGACATGGGGCCGTCGGTCGCCTCCGACGTGTACACGGTGGGGCGCACCCTGGCCGTGATGACCACGGACTTCCGCGGCTACCAGTCCGCCTACGTGAAGTCGCTGCCCGACCCGGCCGACCACCCGGCGCTGGCCCGCTGGGGGTCGTTCCACCGCCTCCTGCTGAAGGCCACCGCCGAGCACCCCGACGACCGCTTCCAGTCGATCGCCGAGCTGGGCGACCAGATGGTGGGCGTGCTGCGCGAGGTGGTGGCGGTGACGTCCGGCAAGCCCCAGCCCGCGCCCAGCACCGTCTTCTCGGGCGTGGTGCACGATGCCGAGCTGCCGGTGCTCACCATCGACCCGTCCGACCCCGCCGCCGGTCTGCTGGCCAACCTCGACGCCGACCCCGCCGAGGCCGTGCGGGAGATGGGCGAGGCGGTGGCGGCCGGGCAGGTGCCGGAGACGGCCGAGCTGCGGCTGCGGCGGGCCCGGGCCCTGATCGAGTCGGGGGAGCGGCCGGCGGGCGTGGCCGAGCTCGACCGCATCGAGGCCGACGACCCGTGGGAGTGGCGAGCGGTTTGGCTGCGGGGCGTGGCCGCCCTCGACGCCGGCGACGTGGCCGCCGCCGCGGCCGCGTTCGACCGCTGCCGCTCCGAGGTCCCCGGGGAGTTGGCCCCCAAGCTGGCGGCGGCGATGGCGGCCGAGCGGGCCGGCGACCTCGCCGCCGCGGTGGACCTCTACGCCACCGTGTCCGCCGTCGACCCCGCCTACGTGGGCGCCTCCACCGGGCTGGCCCGCTGCCGGCTGGCTCAGGGCGACGTGGCCGGGGCGCTGGCCGCCTACGCCCGCATCCCCCGCACCCACCGGGCCCACGGCGAGGCCCAGGTGGCGGCGGTGCGGGCACTGGTAGGGCGGGGGCGGTTCGTCGAGTCCTCGCAGCTGCTGGAGCAGCTCGAGGTGGAGCGGCGGCTGGCGGCCACCCTCGACGTGGAGCTGTTCGAGGCGGCCCTGGCGGGCGTGACGTCGGGGGCGGCCAAGGCCGACCCCGCGGTGCGGCTGCGGGGCGGGTACCCCCTGGAGGAGGAGTCGCTGCGGCGGGGGCTGGAGCGGGCCTGCCGCTGGCTGGCCAAGCTCACCCCCGACCCCGACGAGCGCCGGCGTCTGGTCGACCGGGCCAACCAGGTGCGGCCCTTCTCCCTTGTCTGACGTGGCCCTTGTCTGACGTGGCTGTTGACGCCCCGTGCCCGTCGTGCGGCGAGCCGGCCGGGGCGGGCGACACGTTCTGCGAGGCGTGCGGGCACTCCCTGTCGGGACCGGCGGCCGTGCCCAGCCCGCCCCCGCCCGCCGTCCCCGCGCCGGCGGCCGACGGCCAGGCGGCGCCGCCGGCCGCCGGCGCGGGGA
>DATLGZ010000244.1:0-5202 GCA_035540235.1 Acidimicrobiales bacterium
TCGGGAGGGGGCCACCCGGAGCGGCCTGGCCGGCGTCGGCGTCCCCCTCAACGGCGGCGGCCAGCGCCGCCGCCACCAGCCGCTCCCGGGCGGGACCGGGCAGCGGGGGCACGGGGGTGGCGACCGCCCGCCGGGCCCGGCGGAGAGCGTCCTGGCGGGCGCGGCAGTCCCCGCAGGCGGCCACGTGGCCGGCCACCGCGCCAGCCGGGTCGTCGCCGTCGACGGCCGCGCTCAGGGCGTCGAGGTCGGGGTGGTCGGTCATGGTCTCCTGCTTGGACGACGGGAGGGGCCGCCGCGGTTCCGGCCCGCGTCGAGGGCGTCGGCCAGGGCGGCCCGCCCCCGGGCGATCCGGGAGCGCACCGTGCCGGGGGGGATGTCGAGCACCTCGGCGATCTCGTCGTAGGACAGGTCGCAGAGGTCACGGAGGACCACGGCGGCCCGGAACTCGGGGGGGAGACCGGCCAGGGCGGCGTCGACGTCGAGGCGGGCGTCCACCGCGGCGGTCGGGCCCGGCCTGCTGGCCGCCTCCGGGGCCGCCCCGTCGCCGACCGCCCCATCCCCGACCGTCCCGTCCCCGACCGTCCCCGCCGGCTCGGGCCGCCGCCGCCGCCGGCGCAGCTCGTCGAGGGCGGCGTTGGTGGCGATGCGGTAGGCCCATGTGCCGAAGGCGGCCCGCCCGTCGAAGCGGGGAAGGGCCCGCACGATGGCGATCAGGGCGTCCTGGCAGGCGTCGGCGGCGTCGGCCTCGTTGCCGGTGAGCCGCCGGCACACGGCGTAGAGGCGGTCCTGGTGGCGGCGGAGCAGCGCCTCCAGGGCGGCCCGGTCGCCGGCCTGGGCGGCCGCCACCAGGGCGGCGTCGTCGGCGGGCGGGGTCACCGGTCGGCCGCGCCTGTCAGCCGCGCACCGACACCTCGACCTCGCCCAGGGCGACCTGGTTGGCCCGGCCGAGGTCGGTGATCCACAGCAGCACGGCCGACCCGGAGCGGCCCCGGAGGTCGAAGGTGGTCTGGCCCGGGTCGATCCCGTTCCTGGACGACACCGCCTCGCCCCACTCCGCCAGCGTCGCCTTGGGGCCGTCGGCCACGAACGTGCGGGCGCCCCAGTCCCGCGTGGGCGAGGTGACCGTGAGCTCGTCCAGCCGCGCCTCGCGGCTGAGGACGAGCACCACCCCCACGCCGTTCTTCAGGTTGCCGAAGCGGCGGTTGGAGTAGGTCTCGGTGGTCCACAGGGTGGACGGGTCGCCGTCGACGAGGAAGGGCAGCTCGCTCTCGTGCTCGGCCTGGCTGCCCGGTGGCGGGTCGAACGACCGGGTCTCGGTGACCCGGACGTCCACCGTCGGCTGGGTGGTCTCCGGCTCGCTGCCGAGGATCCGCTGGCCCGTCTCCGTGCGGGCGAAGAGCAGGCCGATGATCCCCAGGGCGAGAGCCACGGCCAGGATGGCGGCGACGGGGTAGAGCCAGGAGCGTTCGCTCTCCCGGAAGCTGGGGGCGGGCACGCCCTCGGCCGGCGTGGGGTCGCGCACCACGAGGGGCACGGCGTCGTCGGGGCCGAGGTCGACCGACAGCAGCGCGGTCTGCATGTGGGCGGCGCTGGCGTAGCGGTCGGCGGGGGACTTGGCCAGGGATCGCAGCACCACCGTCTCCAGCGGGCGGGGGATCCCCGCCCGCACCCGCCGGGGGCTGGGTGGGCTGGACTGCACGTGCTGGAGGGCCACCGCCACGTCGGTCTCGCCCTCGTAGGGCGGGCGCCCGCACAGCATCTCGTAGAGGACGATCCCGAGCGAGTAGATGTCGGCCCGCCCGTCGATGTCCTCACCGTTCACCTGCTCGGGGGAGAGGTACTTGGCCGTGCCCAGGATGGCGCCGCTCTGGGTGAGGTCGCGGCCGGCGAAGGGCCGGCTGTCCGATGCCTGGTCGAGAGCGGCCTTGGCGATGCCGAAGTCGGCCACCTTCACCCGGTCGTCCACGCTGAGCAGGATGTTGCCCGGCTTGACGTCGCGGTGGACCACGCCGTGGCGATGGGCGTAGTCGAGGGCGGCGGCCACCTGCACGGCGACGTTCACGGCGCGGGAGGCGGGCAGCGGCCCCGACTGGGCCAGCACCTCGTGCAGAGTCCGCCCGTGGACCAGCTCCAAGACGATGAAGGCCACCCCGTCGTCGACGCCGGTGTCGAAGGTGGCGACCACGTTGGGGTGGGCGAGGCGGGCGGCGGCGATGGCCTCGCGACGGAACCGCTCGCGGAAGGAGTCGTCGGCGGCGAGGCGGGGGAGGAGGATCTTGACCGCCACCGGGCGGCCGAGGATGTCGTCGGTGGCCTCCCAGACCTCGGCCATGCCTCCCCGGGCGATGGGCCGCCGGAGGCGGTAGCGCCCGGCAAGGACGCGGTCCGCGTCGATCCGGGATGGTTCTGGCACCGACGTTCACGGTACCGACCCCCACGCGCCCCGGCCAGGCAGCCCCTCCGGCCCGGGGCGTTCGCCTCAGCCCCGCTGGTAGGAGACGCCGATCGTGCGGGGGCCGGTGTGGGTGCCGATGACAGGGCCGATGTCGGCCACGATGATCTGGTCGCGGGGGAAGTGGGCGGCCAGCAGGTCGAGCAGCTCGCCCAGGTCGGGGGCGGCCCCGTGCATCACCGACAGCTGGTCGACCTTGGGTTCGGCCGCGACCTGGTCGACGAGCCAGCGCAGCGCCCGCGAGCGGGTGCGCTGCTTGGGCCCGGGCTCGACCGCGCCGTCTACCACCTCGATGACCGGCTTGATTGACAGCAGGGAACCGAGCAGCGCCTGGGCGCCGCCGATGCGCCCGCCCTTCTTCAGGTTCTCGAGCGTGTCGAGCGTGCCCAGCACCCGGTTGTTCCCCGACGCCTTCTCGGCCACGGCCACGACCTCGTCGAGCGTCGCCCCGCCGGCGGCGGCCCGGGCCGCCTCCAGCACGATCATCCCCAGGCCCATGGTGACCGAGCGGGAGTCGAGCACCCGCACCGGCGCGCCCTCCATGGCGTTGGCCGCCGCCTGGGCGGCCTGGATCGTCGCCGACAGCTTCGACGAGATGTTGATGCAGGCGACCCCGTCGGCGCCGCCGTCGAGGGCGGCCCGGAACGCCTGCTCGAACGCCCCCGGCGAGGGGGCGGCCGTCTCCGGCAGCACCGGCGAGGCGGCGCACCGTTCCCAGAACTGAGCAGGGGTGAGGTCCTTGCGGTCGACCAGCTCCTCGCTGCCGAACCGGATGGACAGGGGAACGATGGTGATGCCCTGCGCGTCGGCGAGCTCCGCCGGCAGGTCGCAACTGCTGTCGGTGACGATGCGGACTCCGGCCATGCCAGGGACTCTTACACAGGTACAAGCCGTCGCGCCCGCCGCCCCCGCACGACGTGCCTTCCCCACCACAGGGCGAGGAACGCCACCGCCCCCACCGACACGGCCACGCTCACCCGTGAGGCGGCCGTCGAGCGCACCGTCAGGCGGGCCTGGCCGATGAGCAGCTCGCCGTCGGGCGACTGGAGGGTGATGCGCAGGGGGAAGGCCCCCGAGGTGAGGGCCACCACCTCGAAGCGCTCGGTGGTGTTGCGCCGCGACAGCTCCACCTCCTTGGTGGGGCCTTGGGGGAACTCGAGCTTGTCGCTGCCCATGGTCACCAGCACCTTCACCGGCGTGCCCGTGCGGTTCTGGAACGTCACCGGGATCTGGCCCCGCCGGGCGGTGAGGGTGATGGAGCGGCCCTCGGGCATGTCGATGGCGTCGAGGTTGTCGGCGATGCCCTCCTCCACCGCGTCGATGTAGGCCTGGCGGGCCCGCACCGACGCCACCTCGCTCGACTGGGCCACGAGCAGCCGTTCCTCGAGCAGCGTGCGGGCCCGCACCGGCTCGCTGGCGGCGGAGACCACCGTCCCCAGGGACGTGAGCCGGCGCCGGGCCTGGCGCAGCCCGGCGGCCACGTCGGCCAACGGGTTGGGGGGCGCGGGCGCCGCCCGCCGCACGAGCCCGAGGCCGCGGCTGTTGAGCGCGGGCGCGACGCCGGTGAAGGCGGTGTCGAGGCCGACCGCCTCTACTACCGGGCTCTGGGCCAGCCCGTTGAGCAACGTGTCGAGGAAGGCGCGGTTGGCCCGCCAGCCGGCCGGCGCCATCGCCACCACCGCCCGGCGCTCGGCGGCGGGGGCGTCCAGCCACAGCACGGCCAGGTCGGCGAGGAGGTGGTTGGCCTGCAGCGCCTGGCGGGGGGAGTCGTTGAAGTGGGCGGACAGGCCGGGATCGGCCGACAGGGCGGGCACGTCCTCCTCCCGGCCGGCCAGCACGAACGGCCGGCTGATGGTGACGTTGAGGTCGGGCACCGGCTCGAGCACCGGCTCGGCGGCCACGATCCGCTCCACGCCCCGCTGCACCAGCCCGTCGATGGCCTCGGGGTCGAGCGGCTCCGTCTCGATCCAGGTGCGCCCGTCGGCCTGGACCCGGAGGATCTCGCTGAGGACTGACCGGCCTGTCGCCAACTGGGCGTCGACCTCCCCGGCCAGGTCGGCGTCCAGCAGGGCCTGGACGCTGACCGGCACGTACGGCCCCGCCACCACCGGGTGGTCGGCGGCCAGCCGGCGCAGCGTCTCGATCGCCCGCTCGGCCCGGTCGTCGGTGCTGGCGGCCAGGGCGGCCAGGGTCTCGGGCGACGTCGCCAGGGCGTAAGGCAGGCCGCGGGCCGCGTCCATGGCCGCTACCGACGCGGCCAGCTCGTCCAGGGCCCCCATGCTGCGGGGGCTGTCGGGCGGCAGCGACACGGGCGCCCGCACGGGGAGCACGATGGCCAGTGCCAGCTCCGGCCCGCTGAGGTTGCCGCTGAAGTGGACGAGGTGGGTCACGAACCGCTCCAGCGGCGCGGCCGCCCCCCGCTCCCGCAGCTCGACCCGCACGGGGAAGACCCCGTCGACCGCCCCCAGGTCGACCGGCACCCGTACCGTGACCTCACCCGCCGCGTCGGGGGCGAGCGACCCGATCGCCACCGGCGGCATGGCGATGGCGATGGGGCGGGCGATGTGGTCATCCAGCGTCTGCTCGAACTCCGAGCGGGTCTGCACGGCCCGGAACACCGTCACCGACAGCTCGGCGGTGGCCGGCACCGTGCGCTCGACCCGCAGCCGCAGCATGAAGTCGGACCCGGGGGACACGAAGGGGGTCTGGAAGGCGAGGCTCAGGCGGGGGGCGAGGCGCGACGCGGGCGG
>DATLGZ010000245.1:0-1868 GCA_035540235.1 Acidimicrobiales bacterium
GGAACGACAGCACGATCACCCGGGGCCGGGGCCAGGCGTTCTCCCAGGCGTCGGTCAGCTCGCCGAAGAAGTCGTCCTCGGTGCCGGTGAGCGGCACCTGGCGCACGTCGGCCCCCGCGAACAGGGGGGCGTAGAGGTGGATGGGGTACGACGGGGTGGGCACGAGGGCGGTGTCGTTGCCCCCCAGCAGCACCCACATGAGGTGCGACAGCCCCTCCTTGGCCCCGATGACGTTGATCACCTCGGTCTCGGGGTCGAGCTCCACCCCGAAGCGGCGCTGGTAGAGGGCGGACGCCGCCGCCCGCAGCTTGGGGATGCCCCGGCTGGCCGAGTAGCGGTGGTTGCGGGGGTTGCGAGCCGCCTCCGCCAGCTTGTCGACGGCCACGTCGGGCGAAGGGATGTCGGGGTTGCCGAAGCCCAGGTCGATGACGTCCTCGCCCGCCCGCCGGGCCTGCACCTTCAACGAGTCGATGATCGTGAAGACGTAGGGCGGCAGGGCGTTGATCCGGCGGAACTCCATGGCCGCAGGCTACCGGTCCCTCCCGGTCACCGTTCCGGCGACGCCCCCTGCCCGGCGCGGCCCCCGGCGCCGGGGGCGGCGCTCCGGAAGGCCCGCGCCGCCTCCGCCACCCGGTCCACCGCCGACGGGTCGGTGGCCACGTCGACGGGGGCGCACACGGCCCAGGTGGCGCCGGTGGAGGCCACCGCGCCCAGGTGGCGGGCCAGGTCGTCGACCGTCCCGGTGACCACGCTGCTGGTGCTGGGCCGGCCCGGCGACCGGCCGGGACGGGGCTCGGGCGGAGCCGGGTCGCCGACACGCACCTGGCCCGCCCACGTGACCTCGGTGCCGGCGCCGGCCAGCTCCCCGGCGTACTCGGCCAGGCGGGCGACCGAGATGCCCCAGCCGTTCCACCCGTCGGCCTCGCGTGCGGCCCTCACCACCGCGGGGGACAGGCCTCCCACCCACGTGCGCACGCCGGCCGCCCGCAGCGCCCTCACCACCCTGATCAGCCGGCCCAGCCGCTCCGCCGCAGGCGGGAAGGGCACCCCGTAGGCCCGGTTCTCGTCGCGGTTGGCCCGGTCGCCCGTGCCCACCGCCGCGATCCACCGGTCCGGGCCCGTGATCCGCCCCAGCGTCACCAGCTGGTGGACGAGCACGGCGTCGGGCACCAGCCCGACGCGGGCCACCAGCGTCCCCAGCACCACCCGCTCCGTCTCCCCCGCCAGCGCCCCCAGCAGCACCGTCGACTGGAGGGCGGGGCGGTCGGGGCGGCCGAGGGGCCAGAGGTGGTCGAAGGCGAACACCCCGTCGAGGCCGGCCGCCTCGGCCCGGCGGGCCACGGCCACGGCCGCGTCGGCGTCGGAGCGGAACTGGGGGAGGGTGACTCCCACCCGCATCAGCCGGCGCCGGCGGCGAGGAAGGCGGCGCCCACCGCCCCTGCCCGCTCCCCGAGCCGGGCCGGCAGCAGGGGCAGACCGGCGGACGCGGCCGGGAGCTGGCGGGCCAGGGCGTCGCGTGTGGGGGCGAACAGGGCCTCGCCCATCTCGACCAGCCCCCCGCCCACCACGACCGCGTCGGGGTCGAAGATGTAGGCCAGGTTGGCCAGGCCCAGGGCCAGCCACTCGGCGAACTCGGCGACGATCACGGCCGCCTCGCCGTCCCCCTCGGCCAGCGCCGCCGACACGTGCTCGCCCCGCACCGCCTCGGCGTCCCCGCCGGCCAGGGCCACCACCCGCTCGGCCCGGCCCGCCTGGGCCGCCTGGCGGGCCAGGCTGCCCAGGCCGCTGCCCGACGCGAAGCGCTCCCAGCACCCCCGCCGCCCGCACGGGCACGGGGGCCCCTGGGGGTCCACGACCATGTGCCCCAC
>DATLGZ010000246.1:0-1592 GCA_035540235.1 Acidimicrobiales bacterium
GTCACAGGCCGGACAGGGCCTTGGCCACCACCGGGTCGTCGGCGGGCGTGGCCGTCGACGGCGACCACGCCGAGCGGCTGCGGGCCTGGGACCCCCCCATCGTGGCCCGCGTCCACGACGGCGCCACTGTGTGCGACCTGCGCACCGTCGACCCCGCCGACGACCCGGTGGTGGCCAAGGCCCTGTCCGGCCTGTGACCGAGGAGGCCACCAGCCCCGAGGCGGGCGCCATGCACGTGGTGGCCACCGCCGGCCACGTCGACCACGGCAAGTCCACCCTCGTCCTCGCCCTCACCGGCATGGACCCCGACCGCTTCGCCGAGGAGAAGGCCCGGGGCCTCACCATCGACCTCGGCTTCGCCTGGACCACCCTGCCGTCGGGCCGCCAGCTGGCCTTCGTGGACGTGCCCGGCCATGTTCGCTTCCTGAAGAACATGCTGGCCGGGGTGGGGGCGGTGGACGCCTGCCTGTTCATCGTGGCCGCCACCGAGGGGTGGAAGCCCCAGTCGGAGGAGCACCTGCGCATCCTCGAGGTGCTGGGGGTGCGCCACGGGCTGGTCGCCCTCACCAAGGTGGGGCTGGTCGACGGCGACGACCGCGAGCTGGCCCGCCTGATGATCGAGGAGGCGGTGGCGGGCACCTTCCTCGAGAGGGCCGAGGTGGTCGAGGTGGACGCCCCCACCGGCGTGGGGCTGGACGAGCTGCGGGCCGCTCTCGACCGGCTGCTGGCGGCCACGCCGCCGTCGGCCGACCGGGGCCGGCCCCGGCTGTGGGTCGACCGGGTTTTCGCGGCCAAGGGGTCGGGCACCGTGGTCACCGGCACGCTGGCCGGGGGGGCCATGCACGTGGACGACGAGCTGGTCGTGCTGCCGCTGGGCCGCCGGGTGCGGGTGCGGGCCCTCCAGAGCCTCCAGCGGCAGCGCCAGGTGGTGCCGCCGGGCAGCCGGGTGGCGGTGAACCTCACCGGCGTGGCCCACGACGAGCTGGCCCGGGGGGCGGCCCTGGTGCGGCCCGACCAGTGGCAGCCCACCCGCATGTTCGACGCCTCCCTGGCCGTGCTGGCCGGCCTCGATCACGAGGTGAGCGCCCGGGGCGCCTACCAGGTCCACCTGGGGTCGGGCGAGCACCCGGTGCGGATGCGGGTGCTGGGGGCGGAGGCCATCCTGCCCGGCGAGGAGGGCTGCGCCCGCCTCCACCTGCCGGTGCGGGTGCCGCTGCTGCCCGGCGACCGCTACGTGCTGCGGGAGAGCGGGCGGGACGAGACGGTGGGCGGCGGGGTCGTCCTCGACGTGGCCCCCGTGCTCCCCGCCTCCCGGGCCCGGCCGTCGCTGTCGGTCGACCGGGTGGTGGAGGAGAGGGGGTGGGTGGACGCGGCCGAGCTGGAGCGCATCACCGGCGAGCGGCGGGAGCCGACCGTGGGCCGGTGGGTGGTGTCGGAGGCGGCCCGGTCCGCCACCGTGGAGCGGGTGCGGGCGGCGGTGGAGGCGGCCGGCCCCCTGGGGCTCGACCAGGCCAGCCTGGGCGAGCAGGAGCGGGCCGTCCTCCCCCTGCTCGATGGGGTGGTGGTGGACGCCGGCCGGGTGCGGCCCGCCG
>DATLGZ010000247.1:0-5602 GCA_035540235.1 Acidimicrobiales bacterium
GCCCCCACCGCGATGGCGATCTGGGCCCGCACGTCGAGGTTGAGGTCGTACTCGCCGGTGCGGGTCATCAGCACCGACACCCCGGCCGCCTCCAGGGCGTCGCGGGTGTACTCGGTCACGGCCAGGTTGACCGTGGTCTCCCGCAGGCCGCCGGGGGACACCGCCCCCGGGTCGGACCCGCCGTGACCGGCGTCGAGCACGACCGCCACCCGAGGCACGTGCCTCCCCCCGGTCAGCGTCGCCTGGCGGCTGCAGGGCGTGAGGACGGTCCACCGGTCCCCGTCACGGGACACGACCGGCACCACCACCCCGGTGGGCGTGACCAGGGCGCCGGGACCGGCGGGCGGGAGGGTGGTGCTGGGCAGGACGACGCTGGTCGTGGTCGAATCCGGCGACGGCCGGGTGCCGAGGGTGGCGCTGGCGCCGGCCCCGCTCCCGCCGCCCCCGGAGCAGCCCGCGCCGAGCACGGCCAGCGCCGCCATCGCGACCAGGGCCCGGGCCCGGCGGCTCACAGCCGGATCCCGAAGCGGGCGAGGGTGGCGGCGGCGTCGGGGAACACCTTGGACAGCGAGGCGAGCAGGTCGGCCGGCGTGGCGATGCGGTAGGCGTTCTCCGCCGCGTAGATGCGCAGGGCGCAGTCGACCTGCTCAGGGGGGCCGAGAGCGGCCAGGGCCTGGGCGCCCTGGACGTAGGCGCCCAGCCAGAAGTTCTGGCTGCCGTCCCAGAACGTCATGGGGGCGGTGGTGCGGCCCCGGACGTCGGCGGGTATGGCGGTGGCCTTGTACTGCTCCACCGTGCCCTCGTAGCGAGCTTCGGCCCAGGTGGTGAGGGCTTCGTCGAGCCAGGGGTCGCGGCCCTGGTTGTTGCCCACGAGGGCGTAGAACCACTGGTGGGCGACCTCGTGGGTCAGGATGTCGTTGGCCGTGCCGGGGCCATGGAGGATGTGGCCGGGGTACTCGATGCCGGTGCTGATCCCGGGCGTCACCGACACCCAGAAGGTGGGCCACGGGTAGGGCCCGTAGCGGGCGCTGGTGGCCTCGAGCACGGCGATGGCCCGGTCGAGGTAGGGCTTGGGCAGGTCGCCCGCGTCGCGGTCGACGCCCACTGTGACCTGCACCGGCTGCGGAACGTGGGCGGTGCCGGTGAGGGTGGTGAAGCGGCCGACGGCCACCGACACGTCACGCATGCCGGTGGCGGTCCACTGGCCGGGCGGGCCGGGAACGCCGCTGGCGATGACGTCGTAGCCGGGAGGGGTGGTGATCGTCATGTCGAAGTCGGCGGCGGGGGCGGTGCCCGCCTCGGCGAAGCGGCTGGTGGGCGGCTCGTCGGTCCAGCCCCGGCCCGGCTCCCACTCCAGGATCGGGAAGAACGACCCCAGCCGGACGCTGTCTGCCTCGGCCGATATGCGGTCACGCGCCGGCTGGGGGAGCGTCAGCCTGAAGGAGACCCGCACCTGCAGCGGCTGGCCGGGGCGGAGGCGGGCAGGCGGGGTGAGCACGAGCTTGGTGGGGTCCTCGTTGGTGATGGGCACCTCGGCCCCGTCCACCGTGACGGGCCCGTCGGGGAGCAGGCGGGCGCCGAAGATCAGCTGGCGGGGGCCGTTGGGCCACAGCCGGAAGACGATCTGGCCGCTCTCGAAGTCGGGTACGAAGCGGACGTCGACGACGCCGGTGACGGTGGCGGCCCGGGGCTGGACGTCGAGGGTGAGGGTGTAGCGGGGGCGGTCGGGATCGGGCTCCCGGCGGGGCGGTACCCCCGGGCAGCCCGCCACCTCGGCCGTGGTGGTCGTGGTGTCGGCTGCCGCCCCCGGCGGCAGGGGGGTGGTGGTGGCCGGCGAGCCGACCAGGTCGGCGTCGCCTCCGGGCGAGCACGCCGCGCTGAGCGTCGCCAGCGCCACCACCAGCCGGCGTGCCCTCATCCCGCCCGGGCGCGCCGGATCACGCTCACGCCGTCGCGAACCGTCAGCATCAAGCAGCTCACCCGCGGATCGTCGCGGACATGGTCGTTGAAGCGGCGGATGGCCCGGGTGTCGTCGGACTGGTCCTCCTCGTCGAGCACCTGCCCGCTCCACAGAACGTTGTCGGCCAGGATCAGGCCGTCGGGGGCCAGCTTGGGCAGGACGGCCTCGTAGTAGTCGAGGTAGCTGGCCTTGTCGGCGTCGAGGAACACCAGGTCGAAGGGGCCGTCGATGCCGGCGATGGTCTCCAGGGCGGGGCCCAGGCGCACCTCGATGCGGCCGGCGTGGGGGCTGGCCTCGATGTGGCGGCGGGCCATGGCGGCGTGGTCGGGGTCGACCTCGCAGGTCACGATGGCGCCGCCGGGGGGGAGGGCGGCGGCCATGGAGAGGGCGGAGTAGCCGGTGAAGGTGCCGATCTCCAGCACCCGCCGGGCCCCGGTGAGGGAGACCAGCAGCGCCAGGAACTGCCCCTCGCACGGGCCGATCATCATCCCGTGGGACTCGGAGAACTCGCGGGTGGCAGCGGCCAGGGCGGCTAGGTGGGGCGGCTCCGGGTCGCTGTGGCCGGCGGCGTAGGCGTCGACCTCCGGGGTGACGATCACCGGTCCATCCTGGCAGGCTGGTGGCCGTGAGGGCGCGCGTCCAGCGGTGCCAGGGGCCGGCCCCGGCGTCGGAGGAGGTGGTGGCGGGCATGCGGGCTCAGGGCCTCGAACCCCGGCGGTGGGGCAACGGCCCGGGCGACACCTACGGCTGGCACGAGCACGGCTACCACAAGGTCCTGTACTGCCTCTCGGGGTCGATCGTGTTCCACACCCGGACCGACGGCGACATCGAGCTGTACCCGGGCGACCGCCTCGACCTCGACCCCGGCACCCCCCACGCCGCCACCGTGGGCAGCGGCGGCGTCGAGTGCGTGGAGGCGGCGGTCTAGTACCCCGTCAGTCGTGGGTGGCGGCGCCCGCCGCCTTGGCCCGGAACCGCTGGCCGATGAGGTTGAGGGCGCTGCCGGCGCGGAACCACTCGATGTGCTCGTCGGACAAGCTGTGGCTGCACTCGAAGTCCTCGGTCGAGCCGTCGGCATGGTGCAGCCGGCAGTGCACGGGCGTGTCGGGGGCGAGGGCGGCCAGGCCGAGGATCGAGACCCGGGTGTCGACGGCGATGTGGTCGTACGTCGAGGAGTTGGCGAACACGAGGGGAAGGACGCCCTGCTTCTTGAGGTTGGACTCGGCGATGCGGGCGAAGGAGCGGGCGAAGATCGCCTTGGCCCCCATGAACCGGGGCTGCATAGCCGCGTGCTCGCGGGACGACCCCTCGCCGTAGTTCTCGTCGCCCACCGCCACCCAGGCCATCCCCGCCGCCTTGTAGTGGCGGGCCACGTCGGGGAAGGGCTCGACGGCGTCGTGGACGGCGCACCACCCCGCCCCCGCCTCACCGGTGTAGGCGTTGACCGCCCCGAGGAACAGGTTCCCGCTGATGTTCTCCAGGTGGCCGCGGAAGCGCAGCCACTTGCCGGCGGCGGAGATGTGGTCGGTGGTGCACTTGCCCTTGGCCTTGAGCAGGACGGGGAGCTCGACGAAGTCGTGGCCGTCCCAGGGGGGGAACGGCTCCAGCCGCTGGAGGCGGTTGCTGTCGGGCCGGATCACGACCTCCACGCTCGACCCGTCGGGGGGCGGGGCCACGAAGCCGCTGACGCTGTCGGCGAACCCCCGGGTGGGCAGCTCGTCGCCGGTGGGCTCGTCGAGGCGGAACCCGTCCACCTTGTCGGTGACGGGGTTGAAGTCGAGCGTGCCGGCCAGGGCGTAGGCCACCGTGGTCTCGGGCGAGCCGATGAAGGCGAGGGTCTGGGCGTTGCCGTCGTTGCGCTTGGGGAAGTTGCGGTTGAACGACGTGATGATCGAGTTGCGCTCGCCCTCGGTGATGTCGGATCGGGCCCACTGGCCGATGCAGGGGCCGCAAGCGTTGGCCAGGACGGTGGCGCCGATGGCTTCGAGGTCGGCCAGCAGGCCGTCCCGCTCGATGGTGGCCCGCACCTGCTCCGACCCGGGGGTGACGAGCAGGGGGGTGCGGGCCCGCAGGCCGTGGGCCGACGCCTGGCGGGCCACGCTGGCGGCCCGGCTGATGTCCTCGTAGGAGGAGTTCGTGCACGAGCCCACGCACGCCTGCGACAGGGTCAGCGGCCACCCCTGGGCCCGGGCGTCGGCCCCCATCTCGGAGACGGGCCGGGCCAGGTCGGGGGTGTGGGGGCCGACGATGTGGGGTTCGAGCGACGACAGGTCGATCTCCAGCAGCTCGTCGAAGTAGCGCTCGGGGTCGTCCTCCACGCCGTCGTCGGCCCGGAGGTGCTCGGCCACCGCCTGCGCCGCGCCGGCCAGCTCCGGGCGCCCGGTGGCGGTGAGGTAGGCGGCCGCCCGCTCGTCGTAGGCGAACAGCGACGTGGTGGCGCCCACCTCGGCGCCCATGTTGCAGATCGTGGCCTTGCCGGTGGCGCTGATGGTGGGGGCGCCGGGGCCGAAGTACTCGATGATGGCGCCGGTGCCGCCCTTGACGGTGAGCAACTGGGCCACCTTGAGGATCACGTCCTTGGGGGCGGACCAGCCCGACAGGCGGCCGGTGAGGCGCACGCCGATGAGTCGCGGCCAGCGCAGCCCGAACGTGCCGCCCGTCATGACGTCGACGGCGTCGGCCCCGCCCACGCCCACGGCCACCATGGCCAGGCCGCCGGCGTTGGGGGTGTGGCTGTCGGTGCCGATCAGCATCCCCCCCGGGAAGGCGTAGTGCTCGAGGACGACCTGGTGGATGATGCCCGAGCCCGGCTTCCAGAAGCCGATCCCGTAGCGGGAGGAGACCGTGCAGAGGAAGTCGTAGACCTCCTGGTTGGCCTCCTCGGCCACGGCCAGGTCGGTGCGGGCGCCCACCTTGGCCTGGATGAGGTGGTCGCAGTGGACGGTCGTCGGCACCTGCACCCGGGGCAGCCCCGCGCTCATGAACTGGAGGAGCGCCATCTGGGCGGTGGCGTCCTGCATGGCCACCCGGTCGACCCGGAACTCGGCGTAGGCCCGGCCCCGCACGAGGGGCTGGCCCTCGGGGTCCTCGAGGTGGTTGAACAGGATCTTCTCGGCCAGCGTGAGGGGGCGGCCGAGGCGGCGGCGACCGGTCTCGGCCCGCTCGGCCATGGTGGCGTAGCGGGGCGCGACGAGGCCCATGGGCGTGCCCGCGGCCGCGTCTGTCGAGGAGGTGGGTCCAGGGTTCGTGGGCGCAAGCCTACGGCCCCGCGACCCGCTCCGCCGCCCCCGGGTTGCCTCCGGAGCCTGCCGCGGCAAAGCTGAGCGGTATGGCGGACAGCGAACCGCGGCGCCGTCGCGCCACGCAGCGTCCTGAAGCCGAGGCCCCGGCCCCGGGCCCTGAGGCCGCGCCGGCCCGCAAGCGGGCGCCGGCCAGGCGGGCCACCGCCCCCGGCAAGGCTGCCGCTCCCGCCAAGGCGGCGGGCAAGGCGGGCAAGGCCTCCGCCCGAGGCAGGGTGGGCGCGCCGGCGAAGGCGGCGGGCAAGGCCACCACCCGGGGCAAGGCCGCCGGGCCGCCCAAGGAGGCTGCCGGCCGCAAGCGCACGCCGCCGTCCCGAGCGACCAAGGCCCCGGCATCCCGTCC
>DATLGZ010000248.1:0-3643 GCA_035540235.1 Acidimicrobiales bacterium
GGGCCAGGGCGAAGGCCACCGCCCGGGCCGCCTCCGGGCTGACGGCCACCGAGGCGGTGTCCTCCCCGGCCTCCACCACCAGGGCGTCGGCGGCCAGGGCCACCGTGGGCGAGCTGTCGACGGTGGCCCTGGCCGCCGACGCCCTGGTGGTGGAGGCCGGGGAGGACACCGCCTCGGTGGCCGTCAGCCCGGAGGCGGCCCGGGCGGTGGCCTTCGCCCTGGCCCACGGCTCGGTGACGCTGGTGCTGGCGCCGGCCGCCCCGCCTCAGCGCAACCCGGTGGCCAGGAGCCCGAGCACCACCGCGCCGGCCGCCACCCGGTAGACCACGAAGGGGCCGAACGACCGGCGCCGCACGAAGCGCAAGGTCCCCCACACGGCGGCCGCGCCGGTGACGCCCGACGCCACGATGCCGGCGGCGAAGGCGCCGTGGGTCCCCGCCGGCAGCCCGTCGCCGAACAGCACCTGGGCCCCCCGGTAGGCGGCCGCCCCCCCGATGATGGGCAGGCTCATGAGGAACGAGATGCGGGCCGCCGCGTCGCGCTCGAAGCCCAGCCAGCGCCCGGCGGTGATGGTGGCGCCCGACCGCGACACCCCCGGGGAGAGGGCGAGGGCCTGGGCCATGCCCATGAGGGCGGCGTCACGGACGCCGAAGGCGTCGGCCTGCCGCTTGCCCCGGGCCCGGTCGGCCACCGCCAGCACGATCCCGAAGGCGATCAGCATCACCGCGATCAGCCACTCCTGGCCCAGCTCCCGCTCGATGAACCCCTCGAAGGCGGCGCCCGCCGCCGCGCCCGGTATGGCGGAGAGCAGCAGCAGCCAGGCCATCCGCTCGTCGGTGGTGGCCACGCTGCGGGTGGCGATGGAGTGAAGACCGGCCCGGGCGAACCGCTTCAGGTCGGGCGCGAAGTAGGCGGCCGCCCCCACGAACGTCCCGATGTGCAGGGCCACGTCGAAGGTCTTCTTGAGGTTGGGGTCGGCGTTCAGCTCGTTCCACCCGAACAGCCAGGGCACGAGGATGAGGTGGCCGCTGGAGGAGACGGGCAGGAACTCGGTCAGGCCCTGGACGATCCCCAGCACTATGGCGTGGAGCACCGGGATGCCCTCGGTGGCGGCCGGCGCCGCGCCGGCGAACGGGAACGGCAACGCTCAGGAGCCCGACAAGGTGACGTCGCCGATGGCCAGGGTCATGCCCGCCGCCCCGCCGGGGAGCCACTCGCGGTCGGCGCCCACCGCCACCAGGTCCCCGAGCATGCGCTGGAGGGTGGATGCCACCGTCGCCTCTCGCACGGGCTCGGCCAGCTCGCCGCCCCGCACCATGAGGCCCTGGATGCCGACCGAGAAGTCGCCGGTGGTGCCGTTCACCCCGGAGTGCATGCCGGTCACCGACTGGACGAGCACACCGTCGCCGATCGCCGCCAGCAGCGCCTCCTGGTCGAGGTCGCCGGGGGCCAGCGACAGGGCCCGGCTGCCCACGCCCGGGGTGCTCTTGAACCCGCCCCGCACGGCGTTGGCGGTGGACGGCACCCCCGAGCGGCGGCCCGTGTAGGTGTTGTGCAGGAAGGTGCGCACCACCCCGGCGTCGAGGAGGACGTTGCCGCGGCTGGCCAACCCCTCGGCGTCGAAGGGGGAGGCCCCGTAGGCCTCGGGGTTGGTGGGGTCGTCGACCAGCGTGAGCAGCGGCGACGCCACCGCCTCCCCGAGCTTGCCGGCCAGGAACGAGCGGCCCTTGAGGGCGGCCATGCCCGACAGCAGCCCGGCCAGCACGCCGGTGAGGGCGGCTGTGACCGACGGCTCGAGCACCACCGTCAGCCGCTGGGTGGCGGGCTTGACGGCGCCGAGGAGGCGGGTGGCCCGGCGGGCGGCGTCGGTGGCGGCGCGGGCCACGTCGAGGTCGTGGGGGGACCGGGCGACGGAGTAGCCGCTGCCCGTCTGCGTGCCCCGGCCGTCGTCGGCCATGGCCGACGACCACAACGAGCACACCGTCCGCCGGGACGACGCCCGTATGCCGGTGCTGGTGGCGATGGCGCCTTCGAACTCGCTGTCGCCGTAGTCGGCCGACTCCACCCCCTTGATCCGCCGGTCGGCGGCCTTGGTGGCCCGCTCCAGCTCCAGGGCCAGCTCCACCTTGGCGTCGGTGGGGAACGACGACGCCTCGGGCCGGTACAGGTCGAGGTCGGCGGCCGCCACCCCGTCGGGCTCGGCCAGGCCCAGGTACTCGTCGACGGTGCCGAAGCCGGCGTTGTCGCGCGCTTCGGCCAGCGTCTCCTCCACCACCGCGGGGTCGAGGGAGGCGGCGTAGGCGAAGCCCTGGCGGTGTCCCGATATGACCCGGATGCCCACCCCCTCCGACTCGGCCGACGACAGCGACTCGACGTCTCCCCCGAACACCCGCACCGAGGTGTGGCGGCCCCGGGCCACGTACGCCTCGACCTGCTCGCCGGGGCGGGCCCACCCCGCCACCCGTTGGGCCAGCTCGGCCAGGTCGGGGCGGGGCGGGGCGGACGGCCCAACCAGGACGGTTTCAGCCACCGGTGCCTCCCACCGTCATGCCCGTGACCCGCAGGGTGGCCTGCCCCGACGACACGGGGACGCCCTGGCCGTCCTTGCCGCAGGTGCCGGCCCACGTGTCGAAGTCGTCGCCCATGGCGTCGATGGAGCGCAGCACGTCGGGCCCGTTGCCGATCAGGTTGGCGGCCCGCAGGGGCGCGGTCACCTGCCCGTCCTCGATCAGGTAGGCCTCGGTCATGCCGAAGACGAAGTCGCCGGTGGCGGTGTTGACCTGCCCGCCGCCCAGCTGCACGCAGTAGATGCCGTAGGGGGTCTGGCGGATGATCTCCTCGGGGTCCTCCTCCCCGGCGAGCACGTAGGTGTTGGTCATCCGCACCATGGGCAGGTGCTGGTAGCTCTGGCGCCGGCCGTTGCCCGACGACTCCCGCCCCTCCTTGCGGGCCCGCAGGAAATCCCACATGTAGTCGGTCAGCTCGCCCTCGTGGATCAGGGTGTTGCGCTGGGCTTCGTGGCCCTCGTCGTCGACCGCGTAGGTGCCCCACTCGCGGCCATAGGTGCCGTCGTCCACGAGGGTCACGAGGGGACTGGCCACCTGGGTGCCGACCCGGTCGCGGAACACGGAGGCGTCGCGGCCGACGAGGTCGGCTTCCAGCCCGTGACCGCACGCCTCGTGGAACAGCACGCCTCCCGCCCCCCGCCGGAGGACGACGGGCACCGTGCCGCTGGGAGCGGGCCGGGCCTTGAGCAGGTCGACGGCGCGCCGGGCCGCCACCCGGGCGACGTCCTCCACCTGGACGCGGTCGTAGATCTCGAAGCCCACCGTGCCCCCGGCGGTCTCGTAGCCCGTCTGGAGGACCCCGTCGGCGCCGGCCACGACCGACACGCCCAGCCGGGTGCGCACCTGATCGTCGCCCGCCAGCAGCCCGTCGCTGTTGGCCACCAGGATGCGGCGGCGCCCGTCGCCGTATGTGACCGCCACCTGGCGGACGGCGCCGTCGAGGGAGCGGGCCGCGTCCTCCGCCCGCTTCAGCAGCTCGACCTTGGCGGCCTTGGGGACGTCCTCGGGCAGGACCTCGGCGGCCGCCGGCGGCGCCGGCCGCCGGCGGGACAGGGCCACCTCGCGCACCCCCTCGC
>DATLGZ010000249.1:0-4760 GCA_035540235.1 Acidimicrobiales bacterium
CTCGGGGGGGTGTCGGGGTCGGGCCACTCGTCGGTGGCTGCCTCCGACTCGGGGCCGGCGTTCTGCTGGTCGACGGTGTACTCGTCGCCCGCCTCGTCCTCGAGCACGGCGCTGCGGGCCTGGTCGGCGAGAGGATCCTGGTCGTCGGGGAGCACGTCGGCCATGGCGCGGTAGCTACCCGGCACCGCCCGCGGTCAACCGCTCAGCCGCTCAGCCGCGGGGCGTCCACCGGAACCACCGGGCCGCCGCCAGGGCGCCGGCCACGCCCCAGGCGGCCAGCACGCCCAGGTGGCCCCACGCGATGCCCGCGCCCGTGGCGGTGGGGTCGAAGGCGGCCAGGAACGACCGGAACAGGTGGCGGACAGGGAAGATGGAGGCGAACGACCGCATCCACTCGGGCAGGCTGGCTTCGGGGATGAAGACGCCGGAGAAGAAGTAGAGGGGCAGGAGGATGGCGTTGGTGACGGCCGGCGCCGCGTTCTCGGAGGGGATGGCGGCGGTCATGGCGAACCCCAGGGCGCAGCACGCGGCCGTGCCCACCACCACGGTGAGGGCCAGGCTGGGCAGGGCGCGGGCCGGCACGCTCACCCCGTAGACGAGCCGACCCAGCCCCACCACCGCCGCCACCATGAGCACGGTGATGACGGTGGCGGTCAGCACCCGGCCGGCCAGGAAGACCCACGGCGGCAGCGGGGTGCTGCGCACCCGCTTCAGCAAGCCCTTCTCCCGCAGGATGGTGAAGGTGATGGCCAGGTTGACGACGGTGGCCGACACCACCGCCAGGGTGACGATGCCGGGCACGTAGTAGGTGGAGGCCCGGATGGGCTGGCCGCTGACCTCGGTCGTGTCGTTGCCGAAGATCGACACGAACAGGAAGAGGAACAGGATGGGCAGTACGACGGTGAAGAACACGCCGGCCGGCTCCCGCCAGAACTGCCTCTGGTCGTAGCGGTACTGGTGGAGCAGCAGGCCGCCGGCGCCCCTGGCCCTCCCCGGCGTCATCCGGCCCCCACGTCGGTCGGCTCGGCCACGACATCGGTCGGCTCGGCCCCGGCCCCGGCGTCGGTCGGGTCGGCCCCGGTCAGCTCGAGGTAGACGTCCTCCAGGGAGGGGCGCTGCGCCTCCAGGCCCTCCAGCTCCATGCCCCGGCCCACGGCCCAGCCGGTGAGGGCGGCCAGGTCGGCGGTGGCGGCCGCCGTCTCCAGCTCCCACCGCCCCGTGGCGCCGGGCCGCACCCTCCCGGCCAGGGTGGGAGGCAGGTCCGAGGCCGCCACCCCGGGCGGCAGCCCGAAGCGCACCACGGTGGATGCCGCCTCCCGCCGGCCCAGGTCGCCAGGCCGGCCCTCGGCCACGATGCGGCCGTCCTTGATGATGGCCACCCGGTCGGCCAGGTGCTGGGCCTCGTCCATGTAGTGGGTGGTGAGGAAGACCGTCTTGCCCAGGGCCCGCAGGTCGTCGATGAGCCCCCAGGCCCCCCGGCGAGCGGCGGGGTCGAAGCCGGTGGTGGGCTCGTCGAGGAACAGCAGCTCGGGGTCGCCGATCAGGGCGAGGGCGACGTCCAGGCGGCGCTGCTGGCCCCCCGACAGCTTGGAGTTGCGCACGGCGGCCGACTCGGCCAGGCCCACGAGCTCGATGGTCTCGTCCACGCCCCGAGGGGACGAGTAGTAGCCGGCGTACATGGCCAGCGTCTCCCGGGGCGTGAGCAGCGAGGGCAGCCGCACCTCCTGCAGCACCACGCCCACCCGCTCCCGCCAACCGGCGGGCGGGCGGCGGGGGTCGGCGCCCAGCACCGACACCTCCCCGGCGGTGGCCTCCCGGTAGCCCTCCAGGATCTCGACGGTGGTGGTCTTGCCCGCGCCGTTGGGCCCGAGGAAGGCGAAGATCTCCCCTCTCGCCACCGTCAGGTCGAGGCCCCGCACCGCCTCCCGCGGGCCGTAGGACTTGCGCAGCCCCCGCACCTCGATCACCGTTTCGGACACGGCCAGCGATCCTACGGGGCGGCCCCACCCCCCCGTACCGGTCACCGGAAGGGCGTCCGAGCGACACGAACGGTGACCACCTCGCGAAGGGGCGGCCGGCCGCCGCACCTCTCGCACCCGGTCAGCGGCGGCGGCCCGGCTTCCGCCCGGGCGCCTGGCGTTTGCGGGCCCGGGCCCGCGCCGCCGCGGCGCGGGCCTGCGCACGCCGCCGCCGGTGCCACAACCAACCCCCGCCCCCGACCAGGGCCAGGGCGACAGCGGCGGCGAGGAGGGGGCTGACGCCGCCGCCGTCCTCCCCCGAGGTGGTGGGCGGGGTGACGGCGGGGGAGGCGGCGACCAGGTAGTAGCCGGGGCCCTGGGCCGGGCCCGTCATCCCGTGGGTGTGGCCGAAGGGGCGGGCCCCTTCCACCACCTGCCACGCCGCCCCGTCGGCGGAGAACAGCAGCGTGTCCCCCAGGGTGGCCCCGGTCAGCGCCACCATGGCCCGCGAGCCCACCTCGGCGGCCGCCCCCGAGGGCTGGTAGGACAGCTCCAGCTGGTAGGCGTTGCTCACCGGGCGCAGGGCGGGTGGCAGCGGCGCGAGCGCCCCCGGGGCCCGGGGGACCAGGGCGACCAGCACCGCCGTGTCCTCCTCGTGAGCCGCCACCGCCCCCGCCGGCAGGGTGACGAGGGCCTGGGCGTCGGCGGTGGAGGCGTTGGCCGCCTCCGACCCGCCCTCCCCGAGAGGGACCGACGTGCGGGCCGACACCGGCGGCTGGTTGGTCGCCGCCAGCTCGGGCGGGGGGCTCACGTAGCGGTACGGCGGCGGGGGGGCGAACCCGTCGAACAGCGGCCGCGCCCCCGGCACGAGCGCCCCCGTCGCCGCTGCCGCCGCTGCGTAGAGCAGGGCGAGGGCCAGCCCCGCCCGTCGCATCAGAGGATGGGGATGGCCTGGAGGGGCCGGGTGGCGAAGGCGGGCGGCCACACCACCGCCTGGGTCCGGTCGTCGACCCACTGCCAGATCACGCTCACGGCGGCCCGGTTCTCGCCCGCGTCGAGCACCCCCGGGCCGGTGAGGTCGAGGCCAGCCCCGTTGGGCAGCGACCCCGGGCCCAGCTTGACCCCCCGGGCCGCCTCGGCGACGGTCCCCACTGCCGCGCCCGGCCCGGCGGCGGGGAGCACGTGACCCACCAGCGCCCACGTGTTGGCGAACCCCGACAGGGCGGCCGGGGTCATGTCCTCGCCGTGGCGCTGGCGGTAGCGGCGGTTGGCCCAGTCCAGGGCGTCCTTGGCCTCGGGCGAGAGGGCGTCGGCCCGCACCTGGGCGGCGTCGGGCTTGTCGGAGGCGAACAGGCCCACCGCAGCCGCCCCCAGCCGGGCCGCGAACGAGGGCATGCAGTAGCTCGACGACGTGCCCACGCTCGCCCGCAGGGGCAGCCCCTGGGCCACGGTCTCGGCCCGCAGCGCCACCCCGTCCTCCAGGTAGGCGGACACGAACAGCACGTCGGGCCGGGTCTCGGCGATGGCCCTGACCAGGGCGGGGGCGTCGAAGCCCCGCAGGTCGTAGGGGAAGGCACCGGCCAGCACGTGGCCGCTGCGCTCCACCTCGTCCACCGCCCCCAGGCCGACCGAGCGGCCGTAGGCGTCGTCCACGTAGGCGACGGCGTAGCGCAGCTCGGCGGGGGGTCCGAGAAGGGGCTGGAGCTGGTCGCGCACGAACGCCACCGCCGCCCGCCCCAGCGACGCCCCCATGGGCGCCAGCCGGAAGAACGACTCGCCCGCCCCCGCCTCCGGGGCGATCTCTCCCACCGCACCCGTCTCCCACAGCAGCATGCCCCGCCGCTGGGCGGCCACGGCGGCAGGGGCGGAGATGGTGGACCCGTAGCTGCCCAGCACCAGGTCGACGCCCCGGCGCTTGAGGTCGTCCATGGCCGACGGGGCGGCCTCGCCCGCCCCCACGTCCACGATGTCGAGGCGGACGGGCCGGCCGTGCACCCCGCCCCGGGCGTTGGCCAGCTCCACCGCCAGCCTGGCCCCGGCGGCCTCTTCGGTGCCGCCCGGCCCCTGCTTGCCGGAGACGGGGTAGACGGCGCCGATGACGAGGGCGTCGGAGTCGGGGGGGCGGGCGCAACCGGCCGCCGTCCCCGCGACCAGCACGGCGACCAGCGCGGCGACAGCGAGCGAGGGGTGGGTTCTGGGCATGGGCGACCTCACACGAGAGCCAGGACGTTGGCGAGCACATGGGTGGCGGCGGGCACCGACCACCGCCCCGACGCCGCCCGCTGCCACGACAGCAGCAGGCCGGCGGCGAAGTCGATCGGGAGCACCCACCAGCCCCAGACGGTGACGTGGACGACGGCGAAGGCGGCCGCCGACCCGGCCACCGCCACGGCCGTGCCCCACCTCTCCAGCAGGCCGTACAGCAGGCGGCGGAAGAACGCCTCCTCCGCCACCGCGGCCAGGCTGTTGACGGCCACCGAGTAGGCGAGGAGCGACGGGGCCCACACCCAGCCGGGGCCGCCCATGGCCACCCGCCCCACCACGAAGGCGCCGCAGCCGACGGCCAGGGCGTAGGCGGCGCTCCGCCGGGCGGCCGTGCCCCGGGCGGCCCTGCCCCGGGCGCCGGGCAGCGGCCACCATGCCCCCACCGCCCCCAGGACGACGAACAGCACGACCAGCCGGGCGGTGGGGTCGCGGCCGGGGGGCAGGAAGGCGGGCCGGGCCAGCAAGACCACACACCCGAGAACGGCCAGCCCGATCCCGGCGGCCACCACCGCGGGGGCGGCCGGCCCCGGCCCCCGC
>DATLGZ010000250.1:0-3449 GCA_035540235.1 Acidimicrobiales bacterium
GGACAAGGCTTGGGCAACTGACTGCACCTCCTGGTTGGACGGAAGAGAAGACGTAGTGCCACGGCACGACCGTGATCACCGGCTTCGGCGAACCCGGACCCATCCTGCCTCTCGCCGGCGAGCCGCGTAGGCGCCGGTGCGACAGGTCGCCCCGCAGTACTTTCGGCGCTGGCCCTGCGACGCCCGTTCGGGGATGTCCTTGCCGCAGCGGGCACAACAGATCGTCGGCCCGGGCCGCGGCGGCGCGTAGAGGCGTTGGCCCTTGTCGTTGTAGATCACCGATGCCAGCTGGCCGCGGGCGGCGCGAGCCTTGACCGTGCAGGGATGAACGCCGAGCTGGTTGGCCATCTCGGCCAGGGTCAGCATCCCCTGCCGGCGCAGGCGCAGGAAGCGACTCTCGAGCTTGTGGGCCCTGCGGATCTTCCAGATGATCCAGATGGTGAAGCGATCGCCGACCGGCGGCTGGTGACCGGCGGCGTTGAGGGCGGCGGCGATCTCGGTGTCGGTGTGGTCATCGAGCAGCCGGTCCACCTCGGCGACGATGCCCGGGTCCAGCTTGGCCAGATCCGTGATCGACTTCGGGCGGGACAACTGGAGAGTGTGCACCTGGCCGCCCCGGAGGCGGACGTGAACGTCGAGCATCTCCTCGCCCCTGAGCAGCGTCACGTCCTCGACGAGCAGGCGCGCCATGCGCTTGCGCTCCCGGGCCGGCGTGGCCGGGTCGTGCCACAGCCGGGGGAAGTCGGTGGCCAGGGCCAGTACCTGTTGGCGCTTGCCCTCCTCCAGCAGCGTGTCAGCGGCCCGCTGGCGTTCGTAGTCGTCCTGCGCGGAGTCCAGGGCACGCAACCTGGCGTTCCACTCGGCCTCCAGCGTGGCGGCGACGAGACGGTTGTCGGGATCGACGCGCAGGTAGCGCCGCTGGGCCAGCTCGGCCTCATAGCGGGCCCGTTCGACCTGCTGGCGCCGAAGGCGGTCGGCCTCGCCGGCCCGGGAAGCCAGCTCGTCGGACACCGAAAGGGCAACCTCCAGGGCGAGGGGGGTCAACGTGGCGACCAGCAGGTCGCCGATGGCCCGGTCGACGTCGCCACCCATGACCCTCTGGCAGGGCGGCTCGGCCCGCTTGATCCCCTCGGCCTGGCAGCAGTACTGCGGCAGGGACTGGCCGTGGCGGAGGTAATAGCGCACGGTCATCCGCCCGCCGCAGCGGCCGCACACGGCAAGGCCCTGGAGAAGCGCCGGCCCTTCCCGGGGTGGCCCGGCGCGCCGGTCGGCGCCATAGGCGGCGGAGTTGGAGCGCAGTCGGGCCAAGTTCTCCTCGTAGTCGGCCCAGGTGATGTAGCCCGGGTGGGCGTCGAGGATGAGGGTGTGCCACTGGTCGCGAGGAAGACTGTGGCGAGAATGGCTGCCCCGCAGCGTCTTCTTGGCCCGAGAGCGGCCATAGGCGAACGCTCCGGCGTAGCGGGGGTTCTTCAACACGTTGAGGGCCCGATAGTGCAACAGCTCGCCCCAGAGCACCTCGCCGGTGCGCGGACCTGAGCGCACCCGGCGAGGGAACAGCAGGCCACGCTCCCGGAAGCTGCGCACCGTGGCGGTGGCCGAGCCCGTGCGCCCGAAGGTGGCGAAGAGCTCGCGGACGGCGCCCTGAACGGCCTGGTCGGGATCCACGACGACCTTGGCGGCCGGGTCATAGACCAGGCCGACGGGCAGGGGGATCTCCAGCTCGCCCCGGCGCGCCTTGGCCAGCTGCCCGCCGATGAGGCGGGCCCGCAGCACGTGCAGCTCGGCTTCGGACATGGTTCCCTTCATGCCCAACAGCAGCCGGTCGTTGAAGTGGCCGGGGTCATACAGGCCGTCCTCGTCGACGATCAGGGTGTCGCTCAGCGCGCAGATCTCGAGCAGGCGGTGCCAATCCGAGGAGCTGCGGGCCAGGCGGGAGACCTCCAGGCCGAGCACCACGCCGACCTCGCCCATGCCCACGGCGGCCACCAGTCGGGCGAACCCGGCCCGGTCGGCATCGGCGCCGGACAGACCGAGGTCGGAGTCGATCACGACCACCTGCTCGGGCATCCACCCGAGGGCGACGGCCCGCTCGCGCAGCGCGTACTGGCGCTTGGTGGACTCGGTGTTCTCCAGCACCTGGCGCAGCGTGGACTGGCGCACGTACACATAGGCCTGGCGGGCGAGATGGGTGGCGGCGACCTTGCGGTGGGACTCGGTGCTCATGACAGGCCCACCGGCGCCGGCCGAGCACCGAGGGCCATCTCGGCGAGCAGGGCCACCACCTCGGCGGTGGGCCCAGCGATGGCGCCGGGGCAGGGAGCACACGACGACGGCGCGGCGGCAGCCGGGGCCGCCCAGGCCCCGATCCAGGCGGGCAGGCCCTGGCCCAGGACCAGGGCCCGACCCCGGGGGGCTTCGCTGGGCAGGCTTCCGACGGCCTCTGCCCGCAGCGCCTCGTAGCCGGCGGCCAGGCCGTCGGGCTGGGGGTGTGCGCTCATGGCCGGGACTGCCCGCTGTCTTTTGGGCGTCGGGCCAGGGCACGCTCGACGCTGCGGGGGTGCACTGCCAGGTCGAACTCGTCGCGCACCAGGCGGACCAGGTCGGCCGACCCCAGTCCCGGCTCGGCCGCCAGCGCCTCGCTCAGCCGCTCGACCACCGCCGCCGACAGCTTGTGGGCCCGGCGTGGCCCCGGCCGCTTGGGCAGCAGGCCGGCCAGGCCGGCGGACTCATAGGCGGCCTTGGCCTCATAGAAGGAGGGCCGGGAAAAGCCGAAGGCGGCGGCCGCGTCGCTCACCGTCGAGTCCTCCTGGCGGGCCCGGCGCAGCATCTCGTACTTCACCTGGACCAGGTCCCTGGTGTCGAAGAACGCATCACCGGAGGAGAAGGCGGGATCGCGGACCCTCTCCGGGCGGGGGTTGAGGGCGTGGTGACGACGAAGGGCGGTCTCCTTGTCGTCCCCCGCTGCGGTGCTCATCGGCTTTCTCCTCTCGCATTGCGTTAGCCTCATTATGCCGGGCCAATCGGCCCGGATGGTGGATGGAGCCGGAATTCCCTGCTCAGGCAGCGTGCACTCGATTGCGGGTCGACTGAGCGCCGACGACAGCCGGCAGAATGGTCCTAACACATTCGGCGTAATCGCGGTTACACCGATGGCCGGCTCAGTTCCTCGATCAGCGTGGCGAGAGCGATGAGATCGCAGACCCGGAACGGGGACCTCCCAGCCGACAGGGCGACGAAGGGGTCCGGGGCGTCGACATCGGTCCAGCTCGACGGCAAGGAGTAGATGCGCTGGTCACCGGGCTTGCAGAAGAACACCCGGTGCTCGCCCCAGGTGTGGGCGAAGCCCACCATCTCGTACTCCTCGCCCCGTTGGGGATGGAACGGGTGGGTGATGCGGACTCGCTGCTGATCGCTGCTCGGACGAGCAGTTGACGGTGGATGACAAGGCC
>DATLGZ010000251.1:0-3942 GCA_035540235.1 Acidimicrobiales bacterium
GGGCGGCCGGCCCAGGGCGTCGAGGGCCCGCAGGGGGGGCAGGGCGTCGATGACGCGCGTGAAGGACACCACCTCGCCCAGCAGGTTGAGTGCCAGCAGGGCGGCGGCGGTGAGGTCGCGCGCCTCGGGGCCGGCGGCCAGCACCACCCCGAACCCCAGGGCGGCCCCGATGGGGTTGGCGCCGGCGTCGCCCAGCATCAGCCGCTCCCGCAGGTCGTCGCCCAGGAGGGCGGCGGCCGCCCCGATGGCGACGGCCACGCCGGCCAGGTCGGGATCGGCCCCGGCCAGGCCCAGGAGCAGGGCGAACGACACCAGGGCCGCCTTGCCGGTGCGGCCCGGCCGGCGGTCGAGGAGGTTGCCGAGGTTGGCCGCCAGGGCCACCAGGGCGGCGTCGGTGACCAGCCGCCGCAGGGAGCCGCCGGCCAGGGGGGCCACCACCAGGACCGCCACCGCCGCCCCACCGAGCAGCTTGAACAGGCCGGTGGTGACGCGGCCGGTGGCCAGGGCGAGCAGGTGGCCCCGGAAGCCGCGGTGCTCGCCCGAGCCGGCCACGTCGTCCACCGCCCCCAGCAGGCAGAACCCCAGCACCACCAGCACGGTGAGCAGGCGGGCGCCCTGGGCGGCCGAGTCGTCCCCCAGGCCGGCGGCGGCGGCCGCCGCCCGGCCCGCCTCCACCAGCAGCAGGGCCAGCGCCACCACCACCCCGGTGGCGGTGGGGACGTAGTGGTTGCGGTAGTTGGGGCGGGTGAGGCCGGGCTGGGCGAACCAGGGCCGGGCCGCCAGCCAGGCCAGCCGCCCGGCCACGAAACCGACGGCCAGAGCGGCCAGCAGGGCGCCCACCCGTCAGCCTTGGGGGGCGGCGAGGGACGGCCGGGAGGGCGCGTCGCCGGTGGGTTCGAGCAGGACCGGTGGGGGCGTGATGGGCGCGGCCGGCGCGCCCAGGGCCAGCACGGCCAGCACGGGGCCGACCTCGACGAGCACGAGGGCGGTGACGATGATGCCCGAGTCGTTCACCGCGAAGCCCAGCAGGCCGGCGGCCAGGGCGCCCACCACGCCGGTACGCAGGGCCGAGCCCGGCGGCAGCAGCTCGGCGGCCCGCCGGCGCACCACCAGGACCCACAGGAGGAAGCCGGCGATGACGGGCACGGCCCACGCCCACGGCGTGCGCCGCAGCAGCCGGAGGTTGACCGCCGTCTTGCGGGACATGGTGGTGCGCAGCTGCTCTCCCCCGTCCCGCCACGTGTCCGCCGCCAGCCGCCCGAGGTGGGTGCGGGACTCGGCTGGGCGCATGAGGTCGGCGGCGGTGGCGACGGCGAGCAAGGCGAAGCAGGCCAGCCCGGCGCCGGCCACCACGCGCCACGTCAGCCGCCGGCCGGCAAAGGCCAGGAAGGTGAGGACGAAGACGGGGACGAGGGTGAGGATGCCGCCCACGTCGTTGCCGAGGTCGGGCGCCCCGTCGACCACGACGACCAGGACGAACAGGCCGGCGACGGCGGGGAGGGCACGCGCCCCTCGCCGATGGAGGTGGAGGGCGGCGAACAGGATCGTGCAGGCCGCCAGCACCGCGAAGGTGGTGTTGCCGAGCCCGTAGAAGCGGCCCGCGCTCTGGGGCGAGTACCCGAGCAACCCTCCCACCTGGAGGCGACCCCCGGTGGCCAGGTCGACCACCAGCACCGCCACCGTGGCCCCGAACACCCACGCCAGAGGGGCCAGCGGAGAGCTGCGGGCCCGGCGGGCGAGCAGCACGATCAGGCCGACGACGACGGGCAGCAGCACCACGCCCCCCGTTCCCATCCCGGAGGCGAAGGGGGTGGCGGCTCGGAACAGCAGGGTTCCGAGAGGGAAGGCGGCGATGGCCAGGGCCACGTCCCGCAGCAGCGGCGCCCACCGCGGGCGGGCGGCCAGGGCCACGGCCAGGCCGGTCAGCCCGTAGGCGACGGCCTGGAAGGCGATGAAGGCGAGGGTCACCGGGAGGTAGACCCGCTCCCGGAAGGCGATGTCGCGATCGAGGTCGCCCAGCCCGCGGGGATCGGCGGCGGTGGCGGCGTGGTACCGCAGCGGCTGGCCGATCATGCCCGCCGGCACCGGGGCGCCCAGGGCGGAGAGCACGGTGGGGGCCACGTCGGTGAGGGTGACCAGGCCCAGGCGCCGGGTGGACGGCGAGTGGGCGTAGCCGGCGGGGACCCCGGGGCCGGACAGCACCACCGGCGTCAGCCGCCACTCGTCCTCGGGGGGGACGGGCGACACGACCAGTACGAGCGTGCCCGGCGGGGCCTCGTCCACCACCCGTCCCAGGAGCTGGTCGGTGAGGGACATGGCTCGCGACCGGTACCGCTCGGCGAACAGGGGCGGGGCGATGCCCCGCAGGTCGGCGGCCCGGTCGAGGTCGCCCGGGTCTACGAGCACGACGTCGGCCAGCTCCAGGGCCTGGGCGGTGCGCAGGGCGATGCGGTCGGCGTCGGCCCGCTCCTGGAAGGCGGCGAAGCGGTCGTGGACGAGCAGGTCGGCGGGCTCGACCGACCCCCAGTCGACCAGCCCGGCGCTGTCCATCAGCGCCACCGCCACCGTGCGCCGGACGGGATCGAGCTCGGCCAGGCCCACGAGGTTGGGCGGGGTGTCGGCCGTGCCCACCACCGCGGTGCGGAGGCCGGCGGCGTGGAGAGCGTCGCCCAGGGCGCCCGGGCGGGACGACACGTAGCGGCCCGCGCCGCGCCGAACCTCGGCCGCCCCCGCCAACCGCACCGGCGCCCCCGCGCCGGTGGCTTCCTCGGCGACCTCGCCGGCCTGCACCCGGGTCCCGGCGCCGAGGGTGGCGTAGGCCTCCACCGGGGAGGGCCGGCTGGACAGGGTGCGCACGGTCATGGCCGCCAGGGCGCCGCCGTCGACCAGGCGGTCGAGGTTGGGCAGGGTGCCGGTGCCCACCTCGTCCCAGCGGAGGCCGGGCATGCCGAAGATGAGCACCCGCGACGGGCGCTCGCCCAGGGCGACGCTGGACGCCTCCCAGCGCCCGCCCGACCACAGGACCGCACCCAGGACGAGGAGGAGGGCCAGCCCGCCGGCGGCCAGCCGGGCGCGGGGGCCGGCCACCCGGGGCCACGCCGCCCGGGCCACGTCGGCGCCCTGACGGGCCCGGTGGCGGAAGCCGGCGAGGGTGCGGCCGGTGTGGTGGTGGTCCATCTCCACCGGCACCTCGACCACGCGGGCCCCGGCCCGGCGGGCGTCTACGGTGAGGGCCACCTCCAGACCGAACCGGGGGGCGAGGTCGAGCGACCGCAGCAGCTCCCCCCGGACTGCCCGCTGGCCCGATAGCGGGGCTCGGGCCGGCGATCCGCTGGCCATGCGGATGGCGGCGCCGGCGGCGGAGCGCACCAGGCCGAAGCCGCCCCGCCCGCCCGCCGCCGGCAGCACGCCGACCGCCATGTCGGCCTCGCCGGCCAGGACCGGCGCCAGCAGGGCCCGCGCCTCGGAGGCGGTGGCGGCCACGTCCGCGTCGACCAGCAGGTAGATGCCGGCGTGGGGCGCGAGCTTCACCCCCGCCTCCACCGCCCCGCCCTTGCCCCGGTTGGCGGGGAGCCGCAGGACCCAGGCCCCGGCGGCGCGCGCCGCCTCGGTGGTGGCGTCGGAGGACCCGTCGTCGACCACCACCACCTCGTCGACCTCGGCCAGGCCCAGGAGGGCGGTGACGGTGGCCCGGATCGTGAGCTCGGCGTCCTTGGCCGGGACTATGGCCACCACCGGCTGGCGCGGCTCGGCCCGCTCGTTCACCTCCGCCCCCGTCGCAGCCACGCCAGCTCGGGAGCGCCCAGGGCCCGCTGGAGCAGGAGGTAGACGGCGCCGCCCACCGCGCCGCCGGCGACGACCGCGGCCACCGCCTCGCCCCGGCCCGGCGGGCGTCGACGGTGAGGGCCACCTCGAGACCGAACCGGGGGGCGAGGTCGAGCG
>DATLGZ010000252.1:0-2231 GCA_035540235.1 Acidimicrobiales bacterium
GGCCCGGGCCACTCCGGTCCGGGCGCTGCCGGCCGACTTGTCCAGCTTCGTGGGGCGCGACGCCGAGCTGGCCGAGCTGGCCGGCCTGGTGGCCGCCGGGCGGTGCGTCACGGTGGCGGGGGCGGGCGGCCTGGGCAAGACCCGGCTGGCGGTGGCCGCCGCCCGGGAGGCGGCCGCCAGTGGCCGCTTCCCCGCCGGCGCGCTGTTCGTGCCCCTGGCCGACGTGGGCGAGGGGCCGGCGGTGGCGGCGCTGGCCCTGGCGTCGCTGGGCCTGGCCGAGGAGCCGGGTCGGCCGCCCCTCGACACCCTGGCGGCGGCGGTGGCCGGCCGGCGTCTGGTCGTCGTCGTCGACAACTGCGAGCACGTCCTCGACGCCGCCGCCCGGGTGGTGGCGGTCATCCTCGCCGCCGCCCCCGCCACCGCCATCCTGACCACCTCCCGTGAGCCGCTGCTGGTCCCCGGCGAGGTGGTGTGGCGGGCCCCGCCCATGGAGGCGGCCGACGCGGCCCGCCTGTTCGCCGACCGGGCCACGGCCGCCGACCCCGCCTTCCGGCTCGGGCCGGGCGACGCCCCGGTGCTGGCCGAGCTGTGCCGGCGGCTGGACGGCATCCCCCTCGCCATCGAGCTGGCGGCGGCGCGCGCCGACGTCCTCTCGGTCCGGGAGATCGCGGCCCGGGTGGGCGACCGGTTCCGCCTGCTGACCGGGGGGCCGCGGACAGCCCCGTCCCGCCACCAGACCCTCGAGGCGGCTGTCGACTGGAGCTACGACAGCCTGGCGCCCGACCAGCGGCGGCTGCTCGACCGCCTGTCGGTGTTCGCCGGGGCCTTCACCCTGGAGGCGGCGGCCCGGGTGGCCGGGGACGGGGACGTGCTCGACCCCCTCAGCAGCCTGGTCAGGCGCTCGTTGGTGGTGGTGGAGGGCAGGGACGCGTCCGGCTCCACCCGCTACCGCCTGCTGGAGACCGTGCGGGAGTACGCGGCCGGGAAGCTGAGGGCGTCGGGCGAGGACGGGGCGGCCCGGGACCGGTTGGTGGCGTGGGCCGTGGCGGAGGCCGAGGACGCTGAGCCTCGCCTCGACGGACCCGACCAGCGCCGCTGGCTCGACCGCCTGGAGGCCGACCACCCCAACCTGCGGGGCGCGCTGGCGGCCGCCGGTCCGGGCGAGGCGGCGGTGCGCCTCGCCGCCGCCCTGGCCCGCTTCTGGGAGGTGCGGGGCCACCTCGCCGACGGGCGCGACGCGCTGCGGGCCGTGTTGGGCGCCGACGGCGAGGTCTCCCCGCTGCTGCGGGCCCGGGCGCTCAACGCCGCCGCCCTCCTGGCCCAGCGCCAGGGCGACTACGCGGCGGCCCGGTCGCGGCTGGAGGAGGCGCTGGCGCTCCGCCGCCAGGAGGGCGACCGCCTGGGTATCGCGGTGGCGCTCCACGGCCTCGGCAACCTGGCCGCCCTCTCCCGCGACCTGGAGCGGGCCAGGCGGCTTTACGAGGAGGCCCTCGCCGCGGGGCGGGAGCTGGGCGACGCCGCCCTCCTGGCCGCCGCCTTGGACAACCTCGGTTGGGTGGCGCACGTGTCGGCCGACTTCCCCTCGGCCCGGGGCTACTACGAGGAGGCGCTGGCCCTGCAGCGGCGGCTGGGCGACGTGCGGGGAGTGGCCCTCGTGCTCGGCCAGCTCGGGGACCTCGCCTACCAGCAGGGCGAGTACGCCCGGGCCGCCGCCTGCCACGCCGAGAGCCTCGAGCTGCGGACCGAGCTGGGCGACCGGGCGGGGCGGGCCGACTCCCTCGCCACCCTGGGCCACCTCGCCCTCCACGACGGCGACCTGGAGGGGGCGGCGCGGCGGTTCGCCGAGAGCCTGGCGGTCCGTGAGGAGCTGGGCGACCGGGCCGCCCTCCCCGCCGCCCACCTGAACCTGGCCGACCTGGCAGTGGTGGCGGGCGACCTGGGCGAGGCCCGCTCGCAGCTGGAGCGGGCGGCCGCCGCCGCCCGCGAGGCCCGGGACCGGGCCGCCCTCGCCCACGTGCTTGTCCACCGGGCCCGGGTCGCACGGGCCCAGGACGGGGGGTCGGCGGCGGCGGCGCTGGCCCTGGTCGAGGCGGCCGCCGCCACCCGGGAGCTGGCCGCCGACACCGTGACGGCCGAGTGGCTTGAAGGGGCGGCGGCCACGCTGGCCGGCGGCGGGGAGGCGGGGCTGGCCGCCCGGCTGGTGGGAGCGGCAGCGGCCTTGCGGGAGGCTG
>DATLGZ010000253.1:0-6827 GCA_035540235.1 Acidimicrobiales bacterium
GACCGTCCCGGCTCCGCCCCCGGCCGCTGCCGCGCGCCCCCCCGAGCCTCCGCTCGATCACGGCCGGGGGCGCGCGGCAGCGGCCGGGGGCGGAGCCGGGACGGTCACTTCAGGAACGAAGGGACGTCGAAGTCGTCGTCCTCGGCCAGGCCGAGGTCGTCGTGGTCGCCGCGGCCGAACACCTCGTCGCGGCCGCGGCCGCTGCTGCGGCCGAACACGTCGTCGTCGTGGAGGCCGAGGCCAGGGCTGGAGCGGCTCGGCTCCCTCCGCTCGCCCCGGGTGTCGCCCCGGGTGTCGCCGCGGATGTCGCGGGCGTCGTCCCAGCGGTCGAAGCCGGCGGCGATGACCGTGACCCGCACCTCGTCGCCCATGGCGTCGTCGATGACCATGCCGGCGATGATGTTGGCGTCGGGGTGGGCGACCTCGTGGATGATCTCGGCCGCCTCGTTCACCTCGAACAGACCCAGATCGCTCCCACCCGAGATGTTGAGCAGGATCCCCCGGGCGCCCTCGATGGACGCCTCCAGCAGCGGGCTGGAGATGGCGGCCCGGGCGGCGTTGATGGCCCGGCCGTCGCCCGACGCGTAGCCGATGCCCATGAGGGCGGTGCCGGCGTTGCTCATGATCTTCTTCACGTCGGCGAAGTCGGTGTTGATGAGGCCGGGCGTGTTGATGAGGTCGGTGATGCCCTGCACGCCCTGGAGGAGGACCTCGTCGGCCATCTTGAAGGCGTTGAGGGCCGATGTCTTCTCGTTCGACACCGACAGCAGCCGGTCGTTGGGGATGACGATGAGGGTGTCGACCTTCTCCTTCAGCCGCTGGATCCCCTGCTCGGCCTGGGTGGACCGGATGCGGCCCTCGAACGAGAACGGCCGGGTCACCACGCCGATGGTGAGGGCCCCCTGGCTCTTGGCGACCTCGGCGATGACCGGCGCGCCGCCGGTGCCGGTGCCACCCCCCTTCCCGGCGGTGATGAACACCATGTCGGCGCCCTTCAGCACCTCCTCGATCTCGTCTCGGTGCTCCTCGGCCGCCTGGCGGCCGATCTCGGGGTCGCTGCCCGCCCCCAGGCCCCGGGTGAGCTCCCGCCCGATGTCGAGCTTGACGTCGGCGTCGCTCATCAGCAGGGCTTGGGCGTCGGTGTTGATGGCGATGAACTCGACGCCCTTGAGGCCGGCGTCGATCATGCGGTTGACCGCGTTGACGCCGCCTCCGCCGATGCCCACCACCTTGATGATGGCCAGATAGTTCTGCGGTGCGCCGATCATGGCTCTGCTCCCCGTGCGTGCGGTCATCGAACCGTTCCTGCCCTCGGCCACTCTGCGTGGCCGCCGCTGCCGTTGCGCGAGGCCACCTGGTCGTCCTGTCATCCTGGCCTCAACCTCCACTACAGGTGAAGAGTTATGTCAACCTGCGCTGAGGGTCGAAACCTTTGCACGAACTCACCCACGAGTCAAGACCGGGCTCGAGGGAAGGCGCACGTCGAGCACCTCCAGGTTGCCCACGTCCACGGAGGCGAGCACCGTCTCGACGGCCCGGGTCTTGGCCTCCAGGGCCGCCGCATCCCCCAGCCGCACCGTGCCCTGGGGGTTCAGCTTGAGCTGGATCTCGCCACCCTCCACCACCGCCACAGCCAGCGTGCGGGCTGCCAGCGAGGGTGAGAGAGAGGCGAAGACGGCGAGGGGGCCTTGGGCCCGCTCGACGGTCTGCCCGGGGGACGGGACGTCGCCGACGCCCTCCAGCACGAGCAGGCCGGCAAGCTGCTCACCGGCGATGTCGAGCACCCGGCCGGAACCGTCCAGCACCGCCCAGTTGTCAGTGTTGGACCTGGTCACAGCGGTGGGAGATCGCTCCGTCACGGTCACGAGGACGGTGCTCGGCCACAGCCGCCGGACCTCGGCCCGATCCACCCAAGGCAGCTCCCGCACCGCCGCCTCGGCCGCCCTGACGTCCACCTCCACGAGGGGCTGGCCCTCGAAGATCCCCGCCGCGTCGCGCACTAGGTCGGCGGGCGTGCGCTCGGCGCCGCGAACCTCCACCCGATCGACGTCCAACAGCGGCGACCGCAGCCCGACCCACACGGCCGCGCTCAGCGCCGCCACCGCCAGCCCGGCCACCAGCAGGCGGAGGCGGCGCCGGCCCTGGCGCCGCCTGACCTCGATCCGCCGCTCCCGGATGCGAGGATCCATGGGAACCAGAGGTGTTGGGCGCACCTGGACGGGAGCCGAAGGCTCGGTCGGCATACTCACGCTCCAGTTGATGGTTGAGGTTGAGGGAATCCAACCAGATGGACCTCGGGATGGAGGCGTACCCCCGCCTGCTCGAACACCCGCTCCTGCACGACCACCATCAGTGTTCGGACGTCGTCGGCCCGGCCTCCGGCGTCCACCTGGATGAAGTTGGCGTGCTTGGTCGACACCGCCGCCGAACCCACCCGGAAGCCCTTGAGCCCGGCCGCCTCGATGAGCCGGCCGGCGGCGTCGCCGGGAGGGTTGGTGAACACCGAACCGGCGTTGGGGCCCCCCGGCTGGTGCTCCCGCCGCCAGCGCACGACCTCCGCCACCTCGGCCTCGGCCGCTGCCCGCTCGCCCGCCTCGAGGGAGAAGGTGGCGGCCACCACCACGTCGGTGGGGCCCAGGGCCGACCGGCGGTAGCCCAGCTCGAGGCCGGCGGCGGGGCGCTCGCCGGGCCGGCCCGCGCCCAGGTCGAACACCCGGGCCGACACCAGCGTGCGGCTGATGTCGGACCCGTGGCCGCCGGCGTTCATGCGCACCCCCCCGCCCACCGAGCCGGGGACGCCGACCGCCCACTCCAGGCCGGTGAGGCCGGCGGCGGCGGTGCGGCGGGCCAGCACGGGCAGGGTCACGGCCCCGCCGGCCCGGACCGTGAGCCCCTCCACGTCGAGGGTGGCGAAGCCCTCGCCCAGCGTCACCGCGATCCCGGAGAAGCCGGCGTCGGCCACCAGCAGGTTGGAGCCCCGGCCGACGACGAGGACGGGCAGGCCGGAGGCGGCCACCGCCCGGGCCACCGCCTCCAGGTCGCCCTCGTGGCGGGCGTCGACGGCGAGGGCGGCGGGCCCGCCCACCCGGTAGGTCGTGAGGGGGCCGAGAGGGCGGTCGCGCCGGGCCCGCTCTCCCAGGACGGCGGCGGCGGCGGCCACCGCGGCAGCGGCGGGCGGGGCGGTCACGGCGCCGCTCCGAGCAGCTCGTCGGGAAGGGTGGTGAGGTCGCCCGCCCCCAGGGTGAGGCAGAGGTCGCCCGGGCGCAGCTCGCGGCGGAGGTAGGCGAAGAGAGCGGGGCGGGTGGGGAGCCACGCCGCCCGGCCCCCGAAGCCGCCGTCGAGGGCGGCGTCGAGCACCAGCTTGCCCGTGACCCCGGGGCGGGCCGGCTCCCCGGCCCCGTAGATCTCGGTGACGGCCAGCACGTCGGCGCCGGCGAAGGCGCCGGCGAAGTCCCGCCAGAGGGTGGCGGTGCGGCTGTAGCGGTGGGGCTGGAACACGCACACCACCCGTGTCGGCCCCAGCTCCCGGGCCGCCTCGAGAGCGGCCGCCACCTCGCTCGGGAGGTGGGCGTAGTCGTCCACGTAGGCCACGCCGTCCCGCTCGCCCCGGCGGTCGAACCGGCGGGCCACGCCTCCGAAGCGGGCGAGGGCGGCTGCCCCCTCGGGCACGCCGACCCCGGCCACGGCCGCCGCCAGGAGGGCGGCGGCGGCGTTGAGGGCGTTGTGGCGGCCGGGCACGGGGACGGTGACCCGGGTGCGGCCCAGCGTGAACCGGGAGCCGTCGCCTCCCGCCTCGAAGGCGGACAGGCGGTGGATGTTGCGGGCCTCGAAGCCGTAGGTCGGCCGGCGGTGGTGGGAGGCGATGGCGGAGGCGGCCGGATCGTCCCCGTACACGAGCGCCTTCTTGGCCGCCCCCGCGAACTGGTCGAAGGCCGCCTTCAGGGCCTCGAAGCCGCCCCAGTGCTCGAGGTGGTCGGGCTCAACGCTGGTGACCACCGCCACCTCGGCGGGGAGGCGCAGGAAGGTGCCGTCGCTCTCGTCCGCCTCCACCACCAGCCACTCGCCCTCCGGGTCCCACCGGGCGCCGGTGTCCAACCCCAGCAGCCGGCCCCCGACGACGAACGAGGGCCGCCTCCCGGCCTGGTCGAGGATGGTCGCCAGCATGGCCGACGTCGTCGTCTTGCCGTGGGTGCCGGCCACCGCGATCGTGCGCCGGGTGGCGCAGATGGCGGCCAGCACGTCCGCCCGGCGCAGCACCGGCACCCCCATCGCCCGCGCCGCCTCCACCTCGACGTTCCCCTCCAGCCAGGCGGTGGACACGGCCAGGGCGTCGGCCCCGGCCACGTGGGCGGCGTCGAAGCCCACCCGCACGTCGACGCCGAGGCCGCGGAGGCGGTCGAGCACGGGGAGCTCGGCCGTGTCCGACCCCGACACCCGGTGGCCCATGGCGGCCAGCACCTCGGCGATGGCGCTCATGCCCGAGCCGGCTATGCCCACGACGTGGAGGCGGCGGGGTCGGGCCAGGTCAAGCACGGGCGTGCTCCTCGACGAGAGCGGCGACCTGGTCGGCGGCGTCGCGCCGGCCCGCGCCGGCGGCCGCCGACCCCATGGCCGCCAGCCGCCCGTCGTCGGCCAGCAGGGCGTCGACCTCGGCGGCCAGCCGGTCGCCGTCCAGCTCGGCGTCGGGGACGAGCACGGCCCCGCCCGCCTCCACCAGGACCCGGGCGTTGGCGGTCTGGTGGTCGCCGGGCGCCCCCGGCAGGGGGACGAGGACCGAGGGTGCGCCCAGCACGGCCAGCTCGGCCACCGTGTTCCCCCCCGCCCGCGACACGCATACGTCGGCCGCCGCCATCACCAGCGGCAGCCGGTCCTCGTAGCGGACGGCCCGGTACCACAGCCCTCCGTCGGCCGGCGCCGGCCGCTCCCGCCCGACGAGGTCCCAGTCCCGCTCCCCCACCACGTGGTGAACAGCCAGGTCGGCCCGCCCCGCCCACCGCCCCAGGGCGGCGAGCACGGCCCGGTTGATGCGCAGCGCGCCCAGCGACCCGCCCACGACGCCGACCACCCGCCGGCCGGCGGGGAGGCCCAGCGCCGAGCGGGCGGCGGCCCGGTCGGCCGCCGACCGGCTGACCGCCAGCACCTCCGGCCGCACCGGGTTGCCGGTCACCACCGCCCGGGGAAGGGGCGTGCCCGGGTAGGCCACCGCCGCCGCCCGCGCCACCCGGGCGGTGAGCCGGTTGGCCGCCCCCGGCACCGCGTTCTGCTCCTGCACCACGATCGGCACCCTCAGGGCGGCGGCCGCCACCGCACAGGGGACCGAGGCGTAGCCCCCCACCACCACCACGACCCGGGGGCGCAGCCGCCGCAGCAGGGCCACGGCCTGGCTCGAGGCCCGGGCCAGGCCCCACACCGCCTCCACGTTCTCGGCGGTGAGGCGGCGCTGGATGCCCCGCCCGGGGAGAAGGGTCAGCGGGAACCCCGCCTCGGGCACGAGACGGGCCTCGATGCCCCGCTCGCTGCCCACGTAGTGGAGCGAGGACGGCGGGTGGCCGCGGGCCACCAGGGCCCGACCGATGGCCAGCGCCGGGACCACGTGCCCCCCCGTCCCCCCGCCCGCGATCACCGCGAACGGGGAGGGGTCAGCGGCGGCCGCCACGGCCGGCGGGCGCCGCCGACTGGCGGGCCACGTTGACGAGGATGCCCACCGCCGCCATCGTCACGAGCAGCGACGACCCGCCGAAGGACACGAAGGGCAGGGGCACGCCGGTGACCGGCAGCCGGCCCGTCACCGCCCCCATGTTGACCACCGCCTGCACCCCGATCCACCCCGTCACGCCGGCGGCCAGCAGGCTGCCGTAGCGGTCGGGCGCGCTCAGGGCGACCTGCACCCCGAGGACGGCCAGCCACCCGAACAGCCCCACGACCAGCAGCGTCCCCAGCAGGCCCAGCTCCTCGCCGATGATGGCGAAGATGAAGTCGGTGTGGGCGTTGGGCAGGAAGCCCCACTTGGCCCGGCTGGCCCCCAGCCCCACGCCCGTGACCTGGCCCGAGCCGAGGGCGACGAGGGACTGGGCCACCTGGTAGCCGGTGTTGCCGGCGTCGGCCCACGGGTCGAGGAACGAGAACAGCCGGGCCCGCCGGTAACCCTCGACCAGCCCCATGCCCAGGCCGACCACGGTCGTGCCTCCCAGCAGGGCGGCCATGCGCCCCAGCGGCAGCCCCCCCACGAAGACCACGGTCAGGGCGACGACGGTCATCGTGATCGTCGTGCCCATGTCGGGCTGGAGCATGATCAGCCCGCCCAGGGCGCAGGTGACGAGCAGCAGGGGGCGGAGGATGGCGCCCGGCTCCCGCACCCGGTCCGCCCGCCGGGCCAGCAGGTCGGCGGAGAAGAGCAGGATGGCCAGCTTGGCCAGCTCCGACGGCTGGACCCGGAGAGGCCCCACCTGCAGCCAGCGGGTGGAGCCGCCCACGGTGACGCCCACGCCCGGGAGCAGCACGACGGCCAGCAGCACCACCGTCACCAGCAGCAGCGGCCGCACCAGGGGCCGCCAGCGGTGGTAGTCGAGGCGGGCGGCCGCCACCATGGCCAGCGCCCCCACCAGCACCCACAGCAGCTGCCGCTGGAAGAACATCCACGCCCCGCCGTAGGAGTGCAGCGCCTCGACCGACGAGGCCGACAGCACCATCATGAGCCCGAGCAGGCACAGCATCCCGACCAGGAGCAGGATCACCGCCGGCCGGGACGTGAGCCGGGACGTGAGCCGGCCCCCGCTGCCCTCCCGGCCCGGCGGCGACCCGCCCGGGCCCGGCGGCGGGGCGAGGGC
>DATLGZ010000254.1:0-1717 GCA_035540235.1 Acidimicrobiales bacterium
GCCAGGGCGGCATCACCCGGCCCCGCTGCCGCCGGCCCCGCTGCCGCCGGCCCCGCTGCCGCCGGCGCCGGCCCCGGCCCCGCTGCCGGCGGGGCCGCCGCCGCTCGTGCCGGTCCCGCCGGTTCGGGTCCCACCGGGCCCATGCCTACGTGCCCGCCGCCCGCCGCTCGTCGGGCTCGTAGCCGTACCCGTAGCCGTAGCGGCCCTCCAGGGCGGTCTCGGGTACGTCGTTGACCACGATCCCGGCCAGGGTGGCCTTCACCCCCCCGAGCAGCTCGACCGTGCGCCGCACCTGGCGGCGGGTGGACTGGCCGGCCCGGCACACCACCAGGGTGGCGTCGGCGTGGCGGGCGATGAGCAGGGCGTCGGTGACGGGCAGCACGGGCGGCGAGTCGATCAGGACGGTCGTGCGGTCGCCCCGCAGGGCCTCGATCAGCCGGCCGGTGCGGGCTGCTCCCAGCAGCTCGGACGGGTTGCCGGGCACCGGGCCGGCGGGCAGCAGCAGCACTCTTGACAGGCCCGGCACTGTCACCACGGCGTCGTTGAGGGTGGCCGCCCCGGCCATGACCGAGGTGAGGCCCACGTGGTTGGAGGTGTGGAAGTACTCGTGCAGGCGGGGCCGGCGGAGGTCGCAGTCCACCATCACCACCCGCCGGCCGGCCCGGGCGAGGGACACGGCCAGGTTGGCCACGGTGGCCGACTTGCCCTCGCTCTGGCCCGGGCTGGTGACGTGGACCACGTCCACGTCACGCTCCATGGCCAGGAACTCGAGCGACGTGCGCAGGGTGCGGAACACCTCGGCCGGCCGGGACGTGGGGGCGTCGAGGGACACGATGAGGGCGTCCTCCTCCGACTTCCACGCCGCCACCGCCGGGATGGTCGCCAGCACCGGCACCTCGACGCCCGACAGGTCCTCGGCGGTGCGGATGGAGTCGTCGAGGTACTCCCGGCCCAGGGCCAGCCCCACCCCGGCCATGGCGCCGAACACCAGGGCGGTGAGGCCGGTGCGCACCGGGGCGGGCGACGCCGCCCGGCGAGGGACGGAGGCGCCGGCGATGAGCCGGGCCGTGCTCTGCTGCAGGGCGCTGTCCACCTGCAGCTCGTCGAGCTTCTGGCGGAACACCGCCTGCTGGTCGATGAGCAGCCGCTGGCGCTCTCCGCCCGCGGTGTCGATCTCCCGCTGCAGCTCGGAGATCTTGGTCTGGAGCTGCTCGACGGCAGCCAGCACGTCGCCCACCGCCTGGCGGCGGCGCAGCTCGATGTAGGCCTCGGCGTAGGCGTTGGCGAGATCGGCGGCCCGGCGCGGCTCGCCCGCGTCGGCCACGATCTCGATCACGTCGGTCTGGTCGATCTGGTGGGTGTTGACCCGGGGCGCGGCGCCCAGCCGGCCGCGGACGATGTCGCGCACCGCCGGGCTCTCGAAGACCAGCACCTCGGTCTGGACGAACCGGTTGGGGTCGGCCACCCGGGGGTTGTTGTTGAACACCGACTGGGACCGGTCGGGCCTCACCAGGACCCGCGCCCGGGCCTGGTAGGACGGTTCCTGCACGGCCACCCACACCATGGCCAGGGCGAGCACGACCCCGGTGGTGATGGCGATCAGGGCGCCCCGGCGGCGGAGGATGCGCAGGTAGTCGCGGACCTCCAGCTCGGCCACGTCCCCCTGTGGTGGCGCCATCGCCACGGATGGTAGGCCCGCCCCTGGCCTCCCGCCGCC
>DATLGZ010000255.1:0-2057 GCA_035540235.1 Acidimicrobiales bacterium
GGAGGGCCGGGGTCAGGCCCCGACGCCGGAGGACGCGTCCCCGGTGGAGAGGGTCAGGGCGGCCAGCACCAGGAGGGCGGTGGGGGCGGCCCGCAGGTCGCCGGCGATCCAGGTCTCACGCTGGACCCCCTCGACCCCGTCCGCCACGGAGCGGGGCTTCACCCGCCGCCGCCGCAGCTCCGTCGCCAGCATCGGTCCGTCTACCACCATCGGGCGGCCTCCCCGCACCTCACCGGCTCCAGCCTCCGCCTTCGGTCCTGTGGAGCACAAGAAGGGAAAAGCTGGGCACAACCGGGTGTCGGTTGTGGATCAGCCTCCCGTGCCGCCGCCCCTGCCGCCGCCGCCGGGGCGGGTCATGGCCACCACGTCGAGGGCCTCGTCGAGGTCGGCCGGGCTCATCAGCCCCCGCTCCAGGACCACCTCCCGCAGCGTGCGCCCCTCGGCCATGGCCTGGTGGACGATGGAGGCGGTCACGTCGTAGCCGAGGAGGGGCGCCAGGGCGGTGGCGATGGCCGGTGAGGACTCGGCGTAGCGCCGGCAGCGCTCGGCATCGGCCTCGATCCCTCGCACGCACCGGTCGGCCAGCGCCCGGGCCGCACCGGCGAGGATGCGGACCGACTCCAGCACGTTGCGGGCCATGACCGGTACGGCCACGTTGAGCTCCAGGGTGCCGGTGGTGCCGGCGAAGGCCACTGCCGCGTCGTTGCCGATGACCTGGGCGCCCACCTGCACCACCACTTCGGGGATGACGGGGTTGACCTTGCCGGGCATGATCGAGCTGCCGGGCTGGAGGCCGGGCAGGCGGATCTCGCCCAGCCCGTTGACCGGGCCGCTCGACATCAGGCGCAGGTCGTTGGCGACCTTGACCATCGACACGGCCACCGTGCGCAGCACGCCCGACGCCTCCACCAGGGCGTCCCGCCCGCCCTGGGCCTCGAAGTGGTCCCGGGCCTCGGTGAGGGGAACGTCCAGGTCGGCGGCCAGGCGGGCTATGACGGCGGGGGCGAAGCCGGGAGGGGCGTTGATCCCCGTGCCGACGGCAGTACCGCCCAGGGGCAGCTCGCCCACCCGGGCCAGGCAGGCCTCCACCCGCTCGATCCCCCGCTCTACGGCGGCGGCGTAGCCCCCGAGCTCTTGGCCTAGGGTCACCGGGGTGGCGTCCATGAGGTGGGTGCGGCCCGCCTTGACCACGCCCTCGAGCTCGGCCGACTTGTCCCGCAGGGCGGCCGCCAGCCCGGCCAGGGCGGGCACCAGGTCGGTGGTCAGGGCGCACAGCGTGGCCACGTGAACCGCCGACGGGAACACGTCGTTGGAGGACTGGGACGCGTTGACGTCGTCGTTGGGATGGACGGGCCGGCCCAGCCGCCGGCCGGCCAGGTGGGCCAGCACCTCGTTCACGTTCATGTGGGTGGACGTGCCCGAGCCGGTCTGGAACACGTCGATGGGGAACTGGTCGGCGTGGTCTCCCGCCGCCACCTCGGCGGCGGCGGCGGCGATGGCGGCGGCCACGTCCTCCGCCACCACGCCCAACCGGGCGTTCTCGAGGGCGGCCGCCCCCTTGATGCGGGCCAGCGCCCGCACGACCTCGGCGGGCATGCGCTCCCCCGAGATGGCGAAGTTCTCCACCGCCCGCTGGGTCTGGGCGCCCCAGGCGGCGCCGGGCGGCACGGCCACCTCCCCCAACGAGTCCCGCTCCAGGCGCCCTCCTGTCATCCAGGCGGAAGTTAGGCGCTTGCGGTCCGCGATCGACAACTGGATGGTCGACGCAAGCGCCTCCGACCGAGCGAGCGCCAGCGAGCCGGGCGGGGATGGGGGAGCACGGCGCAGCCGTGCGCCGGGGGCGCAGCCCCCGAGGCAGGCACGGCGCTTGGCGCCGGGGATCGACAACTTGTTGTCGATGTGCAAGCGCCTCCGAGCGCGGATCGCTTGCAGGGGAACGTGACCACGGTTACGGTTCCCGCTGAACCGACCCCGCAGGCAGTGAGGTTTCCTGAGTGACCCCACGAGACCGACGGCGGCTCGGCGTGCTCGTCGGGATCGCGCTCCTGGCCCCTCTC